>CAZSOE010000252.1:0-4112 GCA_964608335.1 uncultured Chloracidobacterium sp. | reverse complement strand
CCGGACGAGGCCGCGAAGCTTGTCCAGATGGCCCGCGATATGAATCCCAACATTGTCATCGAGGCGTCAGGTGGAATGGACCTCGACCGCGTGCGAGCGTTCGCCGAAGCGGGCGTCGATCTGATCTCGGTCGGCCGGATCACACACTCAGCAAAAGCTGTAGATATAAGTTTCAAAATTCAGATCGGGTAAGAGTCTCAACGCAGAGGGCGCTGAGAACGCAGAGAGACATTTTGTCCTAATTCTCTGCGTCCTTTGTGGGCTCTGCGTTAGATCTTATCCCAAACTGAATAGCCGCTATCGAGATCACAAGGGCGATCGTGCAGGCGAGGCCGCCTTCGATGCCGTAGCTGCCGCCGGAGAGCCACGCCGGGCCGGCGTCGGTCGCCCTCATTATCGGGTCCGGCGCGAACGAGGAGAGTCCGCTCACGTTGATGCCGAGAACTGGGCCTTGGAGCCAATTCCACACGAGGTGCATCGAGAAGGGAAACCAGAGCGCGCCTGTCCGCAGATAACCCACCGCAAACCATATGCCGGCGAGAAAGGTGTTTGCCAAAGCGAACGGGTCGGCGCCCGGATTGGCGTTATGCGCGAGCGCGAAGAGCACCGACGTCAGCGCGACGCCGACCACCGCAAGCCGCGAGCGATCAAACGTCTGCAGCAAGTAGCCGCGAAAGAGCGTTTCCTCCGAAGCGGCGCCGGCGGCCAGCACGGCAAGGGCGACACCCAAAGTGGCCGCGATCGACGAGGCGGATGATGCGGTGTTCGGTACAAAGCGAATGCCCCCGTACAACGCGACCGGAACGATCGCGAGGGCGAGCGTAAGAGCGCCCGCGACCGCGCCGAGGCCGAGGTCGCGAAGCCAGCCTTTCCGCGGCGTGCAGCCGAGCGCCGCGAATGGAACGCCCTCAAAAAAGCGGCCGCATAACCAGCCGAGACCGACTGCGAGCAAGGTCGATATCGAGAACGGGATGATGAAGGTGAGTTGGGACGACGCACTTTCGCCAAGGTCGAGCTGCGCCATGATCGACAACGCGATCATTATCAGGACGAACGATAACGACAGATACGCGACAAGAAAAAGAGCGGCGCGCCAACCGCTGCGAGGCCTGCCTTCGGCATCGAGAAAGACGTTCTCCATCGCGGGCTTGATTCTAACGGAGAGCGGCTTTGACGCCAAAAGCCGCGGCCCCGGTTGTGCTAAACTGCCCCTGTGGACAGCCATCAAAATGCGGTCCGGCGACGAAAGACGCCGTGGGTGATCGGCACGTTGATGATCGCCTCGTTGGCGATGCTCGTCGTGCTGCAGTCGACCAATCTTTGGAAGACCTTCACTATCGAATCATCCGCCGACCTGATCCTGCTCTACGCGCTTTCGTCGCTCAACTTTATTGCCTTCGTTGTTTTTGCGTTTGTTTTTCTTCGCAGCATTGTCAAGCTCGTCCGCGAACGCCGCTCGTTCCAGATGGGCGCGCAGATCAAGACGCGGCTGCTCGTCTACTTTTTTGCCGTCAGCCTGATGCCGATAATAGCGATGGCGGCGTTTTCTTACCTCTTTATGAACCGCGCGCTCGATCGATGGTTTAGCCAGATCCCGCAGAGCGTGATCCAACAGGCGCGTGAGCGTGAACAGTCGCCGGCGATCGCGGGACAGCTCGCCGAGCTTGACCGCCTCAGCCAGGAGCAGCTCACGATCCGGCGGGTCGCCCTGTTGACTCTTGGTGTGCTGACATTCCTTTTGATCTTTGCGTCGATGTGGATCGCGTTTTATGTCGCCCGCGGGCTGACGACGCCCATCAAGGCCCTGGCCGAGGGCGCGAGCGAGATCGCGGCGGGTAATCTCGGGCATCGCGTCGAAGTGCTGGCGGAGGACGAGCTGGCTATCCTCGTTAATGCCTTTAACGATATGTCGGCAAAGCTTGAGGCGAACGCGGTCGAGCTGGACGCGCGACGGCGTTACATCGAGACCGTTGTGGAAGCTCTGCCAAACGGCGTGATATCGCTGGACGAGGCGGGACGCGTTACGACGATGAACCGCGCCGCGGCGAGCATCCTCGAACTGCACGACAAGCCGCGGGCGGCAACGCTCGACGACCTGCTTGATGACGATAATCGCGCGGTCATCGAACGGCTTCTCGCCCGAGCACGACGGGCCGGGCATTCCGCCGACCAGACGACACTAAGGTCCACGCGAAACGGGGGATCAGGACGCACGGTTGCCATAACGGCGTCGCGATTACCATCAAAGCGTGGTGTCGTGCTTGTGCTTGAAGACCTGTCGGAATTGATCTCGGCGCAGCGAGCGTCCGCGTGGCAGGAGGTCGCGCGGCGAATGGCTCACGAGATCAAAAACCCGTTGACGCCGATACAGCTCTCGGCCGAGCGCATTGCAAAACGGTTCGCCAAGACCGGCCACCGTGACAACGGTATCGGGAAACGCATCAACGACAAAGGGCCGATCGGCGATGTCGTGCACGAGAGTACGGACACTATCCTGCGCGAGGTCTCTTCATTAAAAGCGCTCGTCGATGAGTTCTCGCGGTTCGCGCGGCTTCCCGAGACAAAGCTTGCGACGGGCAATGTAAATGAAGTGATATCGCAGGCGGTCGCCGCCTTTGAGGGGCAGTTCGCCGGCGCGGAACTGAAGCTGAACCTTGACGGGTCGCTGCCGGATTCACCGGTCGATGAGGAACAGCTCAAGCGGGTGTTCGTCAACCTGATCGAGAACGCGGTCGAGGCGTTCGAGCCGGGCTCGGAGGCGCCCGTGGTCGGGATAACGACAAGATTGGATGCCGCGCGCGAGTTGATCGTCGCCGAGGTCGCGGACAACGGCAAGGGCATTCCGCCCAGCGTTCTGCAGAAGCTGTTTCAGCCGTATTTTTCGACAAAGGGTCGCGGCACGGGCCTCGGCCTCGCGATCGTTAACCGCATCGTCACCGAACACCACGGCCGCATCCACGCCACGCCGAACCAGCCGCGTGGTGCGAAATTCACGATAGAACTTCCGGCGGGAGACGCGGCCTGATGCAGCACTCGATCCTGATCGTTGACGACGAACCGGGCATCCGCGACTCGTTGCGGAGCGTTCTCGAGGATGAAGGCTTCGCAGTCGAAACGGCGGCGACGGGCGAAGAATGCCTGGAGAAAACGAGTGCGCGGAATTTCGGATGCATCCTGCTCGACATCTGGCTCGGTGCCGGGATCGACGGGCTCGAAACCCTTGAGCGCTTGCGTGCGGAGGGCAACGACGCGGCGGTCGTGATGATCTCGGGCCACGGAAATGTCGAGACGGCCGTTAGATCGACGAAGCTCGGGGCATTCGATTTTATCGAAAAGCCGCTGAGCCTCGAACATACGGTGATCACCGTCAAGAACGCGATCCGCACCCGCGACCTCGAGCGCTCGAATCTGCAATTACAGAGCGAACTGACGGAGCGGTATGTGATGGTCGGCGAGTCGGTGGCGATGCGCGCGCTGCGCAAGCAGATCTCGATCGTCGCTCCGACCGACGGCCGCGTGCTCATCTTTGGCGAAAGCGGCGTCGGAAAAGAACTGGTCGCGCGGGCGATCCATTCTCAGTCGAAACGCGCGGTAGCTCCGTTTGTCGAGATAAACTCCGCCGCGATCCCCGAAGAACTTGTCGAGTCGGAGCTATTCGGTCATGCGAAAGGCGCGTTCTCGGGCGCGACCAAAGCGAAGAAAGGAAAATTCGAGGTGGCGGACGGTGCGACCGTCTTTTTGGATGAGATCGGGGACATGTCGCCGCGTGTTCAAGCCAAGATGCTTCGCGTTCTGGAAGAGCAGCGGTTCGAGCCGGTTGGGAGCAACACCGCAGTTTCGGTCGATGTCCGCGTCATCTCGGCGACGAACAAACCGCTCGATGCCCTGATCGATAACGGGCATTTTCGTCCAGACCTTTTCTATCGCCTGAACGTCATCCCGTTCCAGGTGCCGCCGCTGCGCGAGCGCCGCGAGGATATCCCGGCGTTGATCGACCACTTTAACCGGCGTTTTTCGACCGAATACGGCAGGCCCGCGAAGGAATTCGGCGACGACGCGATCGAAACGTTGCGGGAGTACGACTGGCCGGGTAATGTTCGCGAGTTGAAGAA
>CAZSOE010000251.1:0-4116 GCA_964608335.1 uncultured Chloracidobacterium sp. | reverse complement strand
ACAACATCCAACACATCCAAGCATCGTGGTTGACCCAGGGCCTAAAGCTCGGCCAGACCGCCCTGCGCTTCGGAGCCGACGATATGGGCTCGATCATGATCGAAGAAAACGTAGTCTCCGCCGCCGGCGCATCAACCTGCGCAAACGAACGCGACCTCCGCTACCAGATCCGCGAAGCCGGCTTCCGACCGCAGCAGCGGGACATTCTCTACAACTACGTCGATCGCGAAGGTGTTGATGAGATCGACACCAACGATTCGATGAAACTGGCCCAGCTCAGCGTCGCGTTCGCCGATTAGCACGCTCGGTCAGCGCGTACTGGAACTCGTGCCCGCTGGTGCGAGTTCTATCCTCGTTGTCCTAACGTCCAGCAACGGCCCAAGCTCGTAAACGTTCCGGTAACCGTAGGTGTAGAGCGAAATGTAAGTTGACAGGTTGAGCGATGCGGTAGCCATCTTTCGCGGGAAGGCTTCCTCGGCATTGACGAAATTGTTGTTGCAGTAGATCAGTATCTTTGCGTTCTTGTCGGGAAAAAGGCGCGCGAGGCTCTCGACCGTGATGTCGGGGAAACTCAGGTTGACGGCTCCCTTTATGTGGAGCTCGTCGTATTTCTCGCGGCTTCGCGCGTCGAGCACGACGACACCGGGTTCGCGGCTCATCTTGATGAAGTCTTCTTCGGATAACCGGCGTTTTTCGCGGTACTCGGCCGCTTCTGTCGCGACCTTCAAATAGCCCTTCATATCGATGGCCGGGTTCGGGATGTCCGCAAGCCTCTGTCCACTCACGCCAAAACAAAACACGGCCAAGAGCATTGTTGCGGCCGCTGATCTTCCTTTCATTTGAAATGTCCTCCGTTCTTGCTGAACGCCGGATGGATGCCATTCTTGCGAAAAACGATGCCGGAAAACGAAAGTGTGCTAAAATTTGACGAATCCCCTTAGGACCATATGACAGCCAAGATCGGCGCGGCTCTGATCACGCTGGCTTTCCACATTGTTGTGGGTGCGGTCGTCCTTGTCTTCATGCTGGTCATAATGAACGGCTTTAGCGAGAGCGACGCGACGTGGGGGATCGGTGCCTACATCGTCCTTGCGGTTGTGGTAACGATGGCGATGTGCGCAGGCGCGGCATTTCTCGCCCATCGATTGGCAAAGCGAGAACTACACTCGCTGCTGGTCACGCTCATCTCCGCGGCGGTGTTTTCGACCGTAGGCGCGACGCTCGTATCGGTAAGCGGATTTATCGGCGTTATGGTCGCGGATATCGTACGAAGGAACTTTTGAATACGGTTCGAATCTGAATAAGATGATACCTTTGCTTCGCGAAACGGTCCGAAAGTCCAGGCTCTACTACCTGGTCGGTGATCCGATCTACAGGTTAAAGGGCCGGCTGTTCGACCTTAGGCACGGCGTGCTGACCTCGCCCGAGGTCAAAATGGGCGAGCTCCGGATCGATAGTCCGAATGCGAAGCTCGGAGTTAAGTATGCCGCGACCGAGGCCAGGTACTTCAACCTGGTGCTCGATGAGTGGTCGCTCGATCACTCAAAGTTCAGTTTCATAGACTTCGGCTCGGGAATGGGCCGCGTCCTTCTGATGGCCGCCGAACGTCCGTTCAAGAAGGTCATCGGTGTTGAGTTTTCGCGGGAGCTGGTAGAGATATCGAAAAGAAACCTAAGGTCATACAAGTCGTCTCGCGGAAGGCGGTCGGCGATCGAAGTACTGTGCATGGATGCGACCGAATTCGACCCTCCTGACGAACCTTCGATCTTTTACTTCTTTAATCCGTTCGACCGAAAGGTGTTCGTTGATGTCCTGGCCAATCTCGAACGCTCGCTCAGACGTCATCCTCGTCCGGCGTACGTCTTTTACGCGAACCCGGAGCACGATGATCTGTTCGTCAAGAGTGAGGTGTTCGAGCCTTTTGCCAGCGGTCCATGGCATACTGTCCATCGGGCACGCGCCCGGTGACCTCGGATGATCGACAGTTATCGTGAGTTTTGGGATTTTTACGTTCGCGAACACTCGAAGTCTGCAACGCGGGGCCTGCACTTCATCGGTACGGCCCTTGGGCTCCTCCTGCTTATCTGGTTCATCTGGCGCGGCACCTGGTACTATTTTCCGCTTTCATTCGTCATCGGCTATGCATTCGCATGGTTCGCTCATTTTGTTGTCGAAAAGAACAGACCGGCGACCTTTAAGTATCCGTTCTGGTCTTTCATCTCGGACTACAAAATGATGTGGTACATGATAACGGGCCGCATGGGCCGCGAGGTCGACCGAGCGTTTAGCCACAGAGACCACCGAGAACGCTGAGGCGGGATACCTCTGTTTTGCGTCGCTCTGTGTTCTCTGTGATCTCTGTGGCAGAATCGTTTTATGGCCGCGAATGAAATCATCAATCCTGATGCGCTTGGATCGACGATCGAGTTTCTGACGGCGTTGGTCACGCCTGCGTTGTTGATATCGGCGACCGGTTCACTTGTGCTGTCAACGTCAACGCGACTTGGCCGCGTGGTCGATCGTGTGCGGCAGTTGGAGGAACGTCTAAGCGTGCTGATCTACGCCGAGAATAAGGATGAGGTGCCGCTGTATGACAAGCGTGTCGAGGTGATCGTTGATCTGCTGGATAAGGTAACCAGCCGCTCGCGCATCTTGCAGCGTGCCATGGAGGCATTCTATTACGGCATCGGTATGTTCACGCTTACAAGCGTAACTATCGCGATCGCCGCATTCTTCAACACGTACCGGTGGGTTCCGATCCCGATCGGCGTTATCGGGATAATGTTCCTCTTCTGGGGCAGCATCCTGATGCTTCGCGAGACAAGAATGGCCACGGCCACGGTCAACGCCGAGATGGACTTTACGTGGAAACTCGCCCGCGAGGTCGCACCGCGCGAGGTCGCGATCAAATACTCCCGAAAAGGAAGGAGCAAAGGAATGCGCACGGCCAAGCTCAAGGAGCAGAAATGAAAGTTGGCGACGGGGCGCCGGTCTTTACTCTCAGGGACGGTGAAGGCAAGGATTGGAGCCTGGAGGACAGTCGTGGGAGGACCGTCGTCCTCTTGTTCTATCCGGGCGACAATACGCCGGTGTGCACGGCGCAGCTTTGCTCTGTCCGCGATCACTGGTCGGACTATCAGGCGACCGGTGCCGAGGTCATGGGCATCTCGATGGACACGGTCGAATCGCACAAGGGTTTTGCCGAGAGTAAACAGTTGCCGCTTCGCTTACTATCCGACACTGACGGTAAAGTATCGGCGCTGTACGACATGAAATCGTGGCTGCCCGGCCGCTCAGCGCGCGGCGTCGTCGTGATCGACCGGCAAGGCAAGATCGCCTTTCACAAAGTGCAGGCGTTCAGCCTCTTCAAGCCGAGCAACGCCGACGTCCTCGCTGCGATCTCACGTGCAGAAGCCCGCGCGTAAGCAATGGCTTAACACCCAGCGTATCCGACATGGATCAATTCGGATGTTAAGCCCTAACGTGCGGGCCTCGGCATTCAGTGGTAAAATCACCGCATGGCCTTTTTTGGGGATAAATTTACCTGCGCGCGTTGCGGCGGCACGGGCGAGCAGATGGCGTTCGCGCCGATACCGACCGAACTTGGCCAGCGCGTTTTTGACGAGATCTGCCAGGGCTGCTGGAAGGAATGGCAGACCAAGCAGATGCAGTTGATCAATCACTTCGGGCTCGACGTCTCGAATCCTGACTCGCACACATTCCTCTTCGACAATATGAAGATCTTCCTTTTCAACGAAGGCGTGGAACTCGCGCAGATCGACACCTCGCAAGAAGGCAAGATCAACTGGTAGGGGCACGTTATGCCCAGGCAGATCGAATACAAACATCCGCTCGCTATTCGCTGGCTGCACTGGGTCAACTTCCCGCTGCTCGGGATGATGATCTGGAGCGGGATGCTGATCTATTGGGCGAATCCCGTTTATTCGATATGGATCGGCGGTTACGAGTTGTTTCATTTCTTCCCGCCCTGGTTTTACGACGCGCTCGGCATACCGTTCCGTCTCGCCGAAGGCTTGCAGCTTCATTTCTTTTTTATGTGGCTGTTCGCCGCAAACGGCATGGCCTACGTCGCGTATCTGATCTTTTCGGGCGAAT
>CAZSOE010000250.1:0-4124 GCA_964608335.1 uncultured Chloracidobacterium sp. | reverse complement strand
AACGCGTCAGCACGTCCATTATTGTGTGCTGAAGTGCGTGGCCCATGTGCAGGCTGCCGGTGACGTTCGGCGGCGGGATGACGATCGAATACGGCTTTGCTTCCGGATCCTCGTTGATTTCAGGAGCAAAAAAACCGCTCTCTTCCCAGCGTTTGTAATGACTTTCCTCGGCGACCCGCGGGTCGTATGCCTTTGCTAGTTCCATAAAATGCTCTATCGGCAAAAACTTTATTCTAAAACAAAATCGGCCAGCTTTCCTCTTGCGAAGCGAACTGGCCGATCGGTGAGTTGAGATATATGTCAGTCCTTTCGCCCGCTGGTCTCCAAAGCTTCGCGGATCAGCTTCTCAGCGATGCGCGGCACCGCCTCAAGAGCTACCTCGCGAATGACGTGGTCAGACAAACGCTCCACGACCTTCTCTGCGATCTTATCTACCAAGTCGGGTGTGATCTCCAGGGCCGAATGCACCGCCGTACCGCCGTCCTGCTGGTCGCCCTCAACGTCAGGCCAAACCTCGGGCTCCGGCTGCTCCTCGAGTGTTTCCAGCGGCTGCTCGATGGCGGCCGGCTCTGCCGCCGACGTTTCGATACTCGGTCCGTCACCGGGCACGATCTGAGTATGCAGATCTCCATCGGTCTCGGGCCGTTCTTCGCCTTCCCCGATCGGCGCGTCCGCGGATCCGGTATCCCCGGCCAAAAATGGTTCGTCCTGGATCCGTTCAACCGCCACCGGCTCGATCGGTCCGGGTACGTCATCTTCCTGGATCGCATCTTCAAAAACGAACTTAGGCTCGAAGGCCTTTGATTCCGCCTCCGGCACCGCCGCTTCGGTGACAACCGATTCGGGCGACCAGTCAAATTCCTTCGACATCTCAACGGTATCCGGTTGATACGCATCGGGAATGTCTGAGGAAATATCCCTTTTGAAAGCCTCGGTCGGAAACGTCGCTTCGATCATTTCGTCGTCGAGTGCCGTGTCGCCAAGCACATCGTCGACAGTATCGTACTCGTCGATCTCGACCGTATTCGCAAAGCTGTTGCGATAGAGATTTTCAATGTCTTCGGTTTCAGGAGACGGGCGGCCATCGTCAACGCCGTCGACTTTTTCCGCAAAGGCGTCCGCCGTGAACTGATCGATCGCCGCTTGTTCCGCTCCACCGGCAGCCGCGGCCGCCGCCTGCGGCGCCAGCAGTTCCCGAACTCGTGCCACAAGGTCGCGGATCGAGTGAAAAGGCTTGGTAAGAAATCCGTCGGCACCGACGCGTTCCGCCTCCGATTGGTCAAACGGCTCAAACGAACCAACGAGCAGCAGCACCGGAATATGCCGCGTAGCGTCGTCCGCCTTGATCATTTCGCAGATCTGATAGCCGCTCGTGCCATCGAGGCCAACATCGACAAGCACGATATCGGGTTGGATATCGACGAACTTCTGCATCGCCGATTCGGCATCACCAACGGCGGTAACATCGATCCCTTCGTCTGCAAAAGTAAGTTCGACGACCTTTCGGATCGTCACGGAATCATCGGCGAGAAGAAGCTTGGGGCGGCTCACTTTTTCCATTTCTCCTTAAAAACACATCTATTGCGGCGAAGACCCCGCGTTTCGCGATTCTAACAAATTCAGGCTTCTAACCGCTAACGGAAACGAGTTCGCCCGCAAGTCTGATTGCCGCAGCCATGCTCGATCCGTCCGCGAGCCAACGGCCGGCTATATCGTAGGCGGTACCGTGATCGACCGACGTCCGGACCAACGGCAGGCCAAGCGTTACATTCACACCGGAGCCGAACGACAGCGATTTGACCGCGATAGTCGCCTGATCGTGATAAAGAGCGATCACGGCATCGAAATCCCCTTTGTATCCGCGCAGAAAGACAGTGTCCGGTGCGTATGGCCCACTGACATCTATCCCGAGCTCGCTTCGGCAATGATCGATCGCCGGTATGATCTCATCTGCCTCTTCCGTGCCGAACATACCGCCCTCCGACGCGTGCGGATTGAGCCCGGCTACCGCGATCTTGATCCTTCGCCGCAGAAGGCCCGAGATAGCCTTGTCTGCAAAAGAGATCCGTTCGATCAAGGCGTCCTTCTTCACAAGGGCTATCGCGTCAGTGAGCGAGATATGGGTCGACAAAAGCACGACTCGAAGTTTCCCTGAGAAAAAACTCATTGAAAACCTGTCGGTGTGCGTGAGTTCGGCCAGGAATTCGGTATGGCCCGGATAATTGTAGCCGCCGAGCCCGATCGCCGCTTTGCTGATCGGTGCCGTTGCGATCGCATCTATTCGGCCGTCGGTCCAAAGCTTGACGGCCGCCTCGATATACTCGGCGGAAGCACGCCCTGTTTCCGCCCGGTCGCAGCCGGTTTCAAATTCACCTGGAAGATTGTGCAGGTCAAAGACCTCGACCGCGTCGTCCGGCCCTTCGCTTTCGGTGAAGCCGACGATCCGAAGCGGCAACGCGTGTGCGGCTGCCAGAGACCGCAGGTGAGCCAGGTCTCCGATGACCACACATCTGGCCGCCGTTCTTAACTGTTGATCCAACAGGGACTTAAGAACGATCTCTGGCCCGATGCCCGCGGCATCGCCCATAGTTATTCCGATCACTGGTCGACCATTTGCTCCGGACCGCATATAAACAGGATAACCCCAAAAGCACGAATAGCGAACAACTTTCGCCGTTCGCTATCGCGAAATCAAATACTGGTCCAAAGATCAATCAGCCTGCCGACGCATGAACGTAGGCACGTCGATGTTCTCGACCGGCTGAAGGTCGTCGGGCAAAATGATATCGGCGGGTTTTACCGGCGCATGGGACGGTGCACCGACGGCACGTGCCTCAGGTGCCCTTGGCGCGGTCGGCAGCTTAACCTCGGCCACGGTATCAAAACCGGTGGCGATCACAGTAATGCGGATCTCGTCGCCCATATCCTCGCGAATCACACTGCCCCAAATAATGTCGGCATTGTCATCTGCTTCCTGATGATGTCGGCTTGATCGTCGGCCTCGGTCTCGATCATTCCGATCGCGTCCTCGACCTCGCCCAGTACCATATTTGGGCCGCCCGTGACGTTGATCAATGCAGCTTTAGCACCCTTGATCGAGTTTTCCTCGAGTAATTTATAGTCGAGGGCGGCACGCATCGCTTTGGACGCGGCGTCTTCGCCTTCGCCCTTGCCGATTCCCATCAGAGCCACGCCCTTACCGCGCATTACGGTTGTGACGTCCGCAAAATCAAGATTGATTATGCCGGGCGTGATGATAAGGTCGGTGATGCCGCGGACCGCCTGAAGCAAAACGTCATCCGCACGTTTGAATGCCTCGACTATCGTGATCTTTTCCTCGACCTCGCGAAGCTTTGAGTTCGGTATCGTCAGCAGCGTGTCCACACAACCGCGAAGGTCAGCGAGTCCTTGTTCAGCCTGTGCCATCCGTTTCTTTCCTTCGACCAGGAATGGCTTTGTGACAACCGCAACGGTAAGGGCTCCGAGTTCGATAGCGAGCGATGCAACAACCGGAGCCGCTCCGGTCCCGGTGCCGCCGCCGAGGCCGGCGGTCACGAAAACCATATCCGAACCCTCGAGCACGTCCAGCAGCTTCTCGTGATCTTCGAGCGCCGCCTGACGGCCGATCTCGGGATTCGAACCCGCACCCAGGCCCCGCGTCGATTTGCTGCCGAGTTGGATCTTCATCGGCGCCTTAGAGGCGTTCAGAGCCTGAAGGTCCGTGTTCGCGACGATGAACTCGACGCCTTTGATGCCGGCGTCGATCATTCGGTTGACGGCGTTGCTGCCGCCGCCGCCGACGCCGATCACCTTGATCCGGGCTCCTGTGATAGGCGGCTCGTCGATGAACATTTTTATACCGTTAGTCGATGTATGAAGGTCGTCCATTGCAATAAAGTTTCCCATAACGGAAATTCCGGTTCTACAAATAAAGCGGATTTTTAGGGTTGCCGCGAAACAACAAGATATAGTGCTAACGGGCTAACAGCATACAACGATTTGCGGTGGATTTCAAACCGCGGTGTTACATTTATCTAAACCGATCGCGAAAACTTCCAAACCATTCCGCCACCCGCCGAGCCGACGAACGAGAGCCCGCGCTGTCGCGCATTTCGAGCCGCATT
>CAZSOE010000249.1:0-4127 GCA_964608335.1 uncultured Chloracidobacterium sp. | reverse complement strand
TCTCGAACAGCAGCGCGGTTCCGGCGGAACCGAGCTGCTCGCCGGTCTCAAACAGGCGATGAGCCTGCCGCGTGCCAGCGGTATGTCGCGCAATGTGGTCGTCATCACCGATGGTTATATTTCCGGCGAAAGCGAGGCATTCGATTACATCCGGACAAACCGCAACAAAGCGAACGTATTCTCCTTCGGCATCGGCTCGTCGGTCAATCGATATCTCGTCGATGGCGTTGCAAAGGCGGGAATGGGGGAGCCCTTCGTCGTCACCAGCGAAGCCGAGGCATCGGAGGTCGCTGCGAAGTTTCGCGAATACATCCAAAATCCTGTCCTGACCGATGTTCAGATCAAGGCCGAAGGGTTTGAGATCTACGATGTCGAGCCGGGCCAGTTTCCCGATGTGCTTGCACGTCGGCCCGTCGTGTTGTTCGGTAAATGGCGCGGAAACCCGACAGGCAGCTTCGAGTTGACCGGCACGAACGGGAACGGAGCATATCGCGAGAGCTTTGACATCTCGAGCATCGCACCCAACGAAGGCAACAGCGCTTTGCGGTACCTGTGGGCACGTTCGCGCATCGCCGAGGTGTCTGACTACGGCGCCGAATACCTGCCCGACGAAAAGGTCCGTGAGGTGACCGATCTCGGCCTAAAGTACAACCTGCTCACGCGATACACGTCGTTCATCGCCGTACGCGAGAAGATCGTCTACCCCGACGGCTCGGCACAGGACGTCAACCAACCCCTGCCGCTGCCCGTGGGCGTGAGCGACCTCGCCGTCGGTGACGAGCCTGAGCTCGTATGGCTGCTGCTGGGCGGCGGTTTGGCCGTTTTCCTGTGGTTCGTACGAAGGCGGTTCTTTTAAAGAGGCCGCTGAGAGAGAGCTATGAATTGCCACTAGCTTTAGCTAGTGGTCGACAGGTGGGTGAAACTCTGGCTTTAGCCAAATTGCCCTTGCGCACTAAGCGCCATCGGCAAAAGAAATTTGGCTAAAGCCGGGATCAGGAAGTGCTTCAACCACTAGCTAAAGCTAGTGGCAATTCAAAACGCTAGGTTATTAGGACACGGAAATGGGACGAACATCTCGAAAGACCATTGCACAACTTGGCGTGATCCTCGCGATCGCCTTCTCCCTCAAGCTGTTCTATTCGACCGCCGGCGTGGGCGACCTGAAATGGGTCCTCGCGCCGACGGCATTTTTCGTCGAGATCGTGAGCGGCGAGAGATTCGCGTTCGAGGCAGGTGCCGGGTATATGAATGCCGACAACTCGTTCCTCATCGCCGCGCCGTGCTCGGGTGTCAACTTTCTGATCACCGCCTTCCTGCTCCTGACCCTGAGCCGCCTTTGGAAGGCGCGTAGGACCGGCATTGGATGGATCACATTTCCGGTCGCCCTCATCGCTGCATACGCGACGACGATCGTAGCGAACACGGTCCGCATAGCGGTCGCTCTCAGGACGCAGCGGATGCAGCATGACGTCGTTTGGGTAAATCCCGAACAGCTTCACCGTCTCGAGGGCATCTTTGTCTATTTCGGTTTCCTGATGGTGCTTTTCGTTGTCAGCGAAACCCTGGCTCCGGGCGTTCGTCCCGGACCGCGACAAGATCTCGTCCGAACCGCCTGGCTGCCGCTGCTGATCTATTGGGTCGTCACGCTCGGCGTGCCGGTCCTGAACGGAGCCCTTAGCGGGGGCGACCGCTTCTGGGAGCACTTCGCATTTGTAACCCTCACGCCCGTTATCCTCATTCTCCCACTCCTCATCTTCCGAGCGGTCATGCACGGGCGGCGACGCTACGCCTGATCGTTCGCCGGAACAACCAGTGAGAAGCGATTGCCGGTCTCGATACGGTTCCAGGACGCCGAGGCGTTGATCAACGATGCACGCGCCCGAATATTCGCGATCCCGCGGCCGGAAGAATTTGATCCGGGTTCGAATGGTTCTCCATCGTCGTCGATCAACAATTTGAATTCACCCTCAGACGAAACGTCGGCGCTCATTTCAACGGCATCGGCGTTCGAGTGGCTGCGAATGTTGTTGAGCACTTCCTGCACGATACGATAGACCTGTATCTGAACATTCGGGGCCATCGCTATTTTCTCGTCAAGGTCATCAGCCGCCACGAATCTATTGTTCTCGATCGTGCGGCCGAGCAGGAACTGAAGAGCCGCGACAAGACCTACGTTTTCGAGCACCGACGGGCTCAGGTCTTCGCAGATGCGGCGTATCTCGCCGGACACGGCCTCGATCTCGCCGCGAAACGCGGCTGTCTCGACATCTGGCCGGTCGCTCATGATCATCAGGTTGCGAAGGTCGGCGAGCGTCTGGTCGTGCAGATCGCGCGCGATGCGGCGGCGTTCGCGCTCGGCCTCGTTGGCAAGATCGAACCGAGCCGCGGCCAGCTCGCGATTGCGCTGTCTCATCCGCCGGTGTTCGATGATCGCCCACGACAGCCCGACGAGCGCGAGCAGCAGCAGTGCGGCCAATGCCGTTGCTGTCCACGGAAACGGCGCGCGGGCGATCGAGAACCGGACCGTGAGCGGCTCCGATTCGTTCAGATCACGGTCGAACGCGACCACCTCGATCGTGTAATCACCCGGCCGCAGATCGGCGGGCGCATATTGAGCATCGTTGCCAAAACGGGTGTCGATCACGTCGCCGCCGGAGTTCTTGAGCAAGAATGAGTACTGAAATTCCTCGGGAAACGTCCTACTGCTCTGCCCCGCGACCTCGACGAGGATCGCGTTCTGTGGATGTTCGAGAGCAATGGGCGACGCAAGCTCTGCCAGGGCATGCTCGCGCTGGCTGATCACGCGCGTGACGATGAGCTTCGGCGCTATTGTGCCAACGCGATAGGTGACAACGCCTCGATTGGTTGCTATCAGCAGGCCTTCGTCTGTCGGCAATATGGCAAACGCCTTATCGGACGGCAGCCCCTGTTCAAAACTCAGCGACGATATCACCCAGCCAAGTCGCCCATGCTGTCGTGCATGTACAAGCCCGCGCGTTGCCGTCGCCGCCCAGACATCGTTGCCGTCAACATAGACGTCGCGAACGTCCTCGACCTTGACGACCTCTTCGACCCGGCCCTCACTGACACGGAAGACCCCGTGCTGTCCCGCTATCCACAGGCCGCCGCCCGCGTCCATCGACATCTTCCAGATCGTGCCGCTCTTCAGCGCTTCGGGCGAGATCTCAAGCTTCGCCGCCTTGCCGTCAAAACTGAACAGACCCCGGCCCGACGTTCCTATCCACAGACGATCGCCTGTCGCGAAAAGCGACGACACGGTCTCGTCGCGGACGACGACGTCCTGTTTGCCTCCCGAAATATCGACAACACCTCGACCGACAATGGCCGCATAGGTTTTCCCGAATGTCGCAATGCTGCGTACATCGCCGCTCGCGATTGTTCCGCCGCGAGCGTCCAGCAAACCGCTCGCTGTGGCGAACGAAAGCGGGCCGCTCTGATGGATCGAGTGGATCACGCGGTCCGAAAATCCGGCAACAGGCCGCCAGTTCTCCTTTACGTATTCGAACAATCCACGATTCGACCCGGCATAAAGAACGCCGTCGGTCGAACGGAACAGGCTGCGGACGAAATTGCTGTTCGGAATGTCCGAAACCGTTTGCTGTGTCGCCCCGTTGCGGTCGAACCGGCTAACACCGCGATTCGTACCGATCCACAACACGCCTTCGCGGTCCGTAAAGAGCGTGTAGATGGTATCGGAACGCAGACCGCCGGATGTGTTTTCGAATGTGTACGTCTTCTTGAGCTTTGTACCTTCGAACTGGAAAAGCCCGTAGCGTTCCGTGCCCGCCCAAACGCCGCCGTCGTTCGCCTCAAGCGAGATCACGCGCGAGGTCGGGGCGGCAATTCGCTGAGATCGGCCGTTCGAGATCATCTGGACGCCGCTGACGCTCTTTGCAGCATCGGTTCCGACCCAAAGCGCTCCATCACCGGCAACCTCAAGCGCATTCAGGCCCGGAACGCTTGGCGTTGTCGGCAGTGCCTTCAGCGATCCATCGCGTAGCACGAAAGCGCCGCGACCGGCCGTCGTGATCACGATCTCGTCCTCGCGCTCGGCAAGGCCGGTGACCGCCGCCGCGGTGCGGCCCTCCGTTTCGATGGCCTGCGGC
>CAZSOE010000248.1:0-4139 GCA_964608335.1 uncultured Chloracidobacterium sp. | reverse complement strand
GGATCTGTTTGATCTCGCTGACGGTTTTGCCGTCAGCTTTTGCGTGCTCAAACGTCGCCTTCATCCGGTCAACGGCCCATTGCAGGTTGACCGCGGTCGGACGAGTTTTGGTGAGCGTGTCGCCTATGAAGTCGAGTTCGTCTTCGAGATCGGCGACCGTCGTACCGACAAACTGCTTAGCGCCGAGCGCCATTCCGTACGCCGCAGAAACCCCGATCGCCGGCGCTCCGCGCACGACCATATCGCGAATGCCATCGGCGACCGCATTGTAATCACGTAACAGAAGCCACTTTTCCTCGGCAGGCAGTAGACGCTGGTCGAGCATCTCGACGCCCTCGTCGGTCCAGCGAACGGGAATGATGTTCAGATTCATAAGTGAATTGCCTCCGACTTCAGTTGGAGGTCACGGTTCAAAAAGGAATCTCGGCTTTAGCCGAATCCAGCGTCGAATTCGGCTAAAGCCGGGAATTCATATGCATCGTAACCTCCGACTAAAGTCCGAGGCAACTCATGCGAGCCGTGTGAACTTTACGGCAGGCGGCTCGTTACACTGTTGTTATGAAACTCGAACACACCCTCGACGATTTGCACGTCGCATTGACGCGGCGATGGTGGACGCAGTTGTTCACGGCATTCACGCGCTGCCTGCTCGCGGTCGGGTTCATCCCGCCGAGCATTCCGAAGATACTGCACAGGCCGTTTACCGTACTGCCCGATACGAATCCTGTCGGCGCATATTTCAATGCGCTCTACAATACCGGCTTCTATTACGAATTCATCGGGTGGTCGCAGATCGTCGCGGCGGTACTGCTGCTCATACCGCGGACCTCCCACATCGGTGCCCTGATGTTCCTGCCGATAATTGTCAACATCGCGGTGCTTACCTGCTCGGTAGGGTTCGTCGGCACGTGGCTGATCACAATACTGATGGCGTTCGCTGCCGCGTGGCTAGCGACTTGGGAATACGACCGGCTAAAGCCGATCGTCCTCCGGACACGGGAAGAAACGCCCCGAAGGCTCCGGCTGCAGTGGGTCGCGATCCCGGTGTTCTTTGCGGTCGGCGGTATCGCAATGGGAGTTTTGTGGTGGCTGATCGGCCTGGGTAACTTCGCGAACTATCTCAATATCGCCATCGGCCTCGCGTTACTCGGCCTGATCTTCGGAATTGTCGTCGCGGTCCATTATCGTTTTATGCCCGTGGGGCATTTAAGGAAGGACGGCGGGATGACGTAATATCGCCGGTGTGATCACGTCATTTCTAGGCGGCCGCATTATCGTCAAGACGGGCGACCTTACCGAAGAGGCGGTCGACGCGATCGTTAACGCCGCGAACTGCACATTGCTCGGCGGCGGCGGCGTTGATGGAGCGATCCATGACAAAGGCGGGCCGGCGATACTCGCCGAATGTAAGGCGATAAGAGCCACCCATCATCCGAACGGCCTTCCGACCGGCGAGGCGGTGGTAACCACGGCCGGCGACCTCGCCGCTAAACACGTCATCCACACGGTCGGCCCGATCTACGGACAAAACCAAGGCAACGACGCCGATCTGCTTGCCGCCTGCTATGTCAATAGCCTGCGACTCGCGGCCGAACATTCATTGACGTCGATCGCATTTCCGTCGGTTTCATGCGGTGCCTTCGGTTATCCAAAGGTTGAGGCCGCGAAGGTCGTCTCGACAGTTCTCGCAAACTCACTTACCCCGCACCGGTCGATCGACGAGGTCCGACTTGTCTTTTTTTCCGCTTCCGATCACGAGATCTTCCTCGAGCACACGCATCTCACCTGACGGCGGCAGCCTTTTTTGTGAATTCGTCGGCCTCCGTTTTGAGGCCGTGTCGAGCGCAAAACGCGGTAAGTTTTTCGTAACGCGGTTTAGCCTTTACTTCGGACAACCAACAGATCTTTGCCATACATTCGGGACAGGCGTCGATCGGCCGACGATCGGTCTCGCCAAGATGATTTGTTCCGCTCATCACGCATTCGTATTTTGTGCAGTGTCGCATCGAGAACATATGCCCGGTCTCGTGCGCCGCGATCTTCAGAGTTCGCCGCAGAAATGTGGCAAAGTCAGCCTTGTGCGCAAGCCGGTTGAGCGACCAAACGCCGACGCGGTTCTCAAGACTTGCCTGGCCGAAAACAAAACTCATCGTCTCGTCGGGAAACAGGTCTTCGTTGGTGAGCGCGATCAGCGCGGCTGCGTCGCTCGGCAAAACGGGCGGAAGTACCTCGCCCAGAATATAGCCGGTCTTCACCTGCCGGTTCTTTGTGTTGGGAAGTTCGCGAACGTTCTCGGCGGTCGGCTTGAGGTCGCGCCGTGAAAGCAGCTTCACCGGCAGGTCGTAAAAAACTTCGAGGTACCGGCTAGTGATCTCCATGATCTGTGATTGCTGCTGAGTAAACCTGCCGAGCGGCAGGATGTAGATCGTCTGGCGCTCGGAGGTCGGGAGGGTCGGGCGGCTGTCGAGATACTCGTCGAACGTCTGCCCCGGCTCGTTATACCGCTTGAGCCAATCGAATTCCTGCGGCGGTCCCATCGGCTTGAAGAACGGTTCGAGCGCGCTGATCGCTGTGCGAACTTCGGCCCGTCCCCGATTCTTTTCGCGGGCTACGGCCATGTTCGAGGCCGGCCGCTCGGCCGTGCACGACAACAGAAACATGCCCACGAAACACGCGAAAACCACGAAAGAGAATCGAGCGCGCAGTTCCAACCCTTTCGTGTTTTTCGCGTAATTCGCGGGCAAGATCTTAGTAGTTGGCGAGTGAGGCTAGATAACCGTCGCAGTTCCGTTTCATCTCATCCATCGAGTCACCGCCAAACTTCCGCCGCATCGCGTCGGCCAGGACGATCGCGAGCATGGCCTCGCCAATGACGCCGGCGGCGGGCAGGGCCGTGACGTCGGAACGTTCAAAGGCGGCATCGGAGGCTTGTTTGGTGTCGATATCGACCGACTTGAGAGGTTTTCGGAGCGTGGAGATCGGCTTCATATAACCGCGGACGCGGACCTCTTCGCCGTTCGTGATGCCGCCTTCAAGGCCGCCGGCCCGATTCGTCTTGCGGACGAACGAACGTCCGTCGTCGCCAGGAAAGATCTCGTCGTGAACTTCCGAGCCGGGCTTTGCTGCGTTGGCGACGCCGGTGCCGATCTCGACCGCCTTGGTCGCGTGGATCGACATTATCGCCCGGGCGATGCGGCCGTCTAACTTGTCCTCCCACGACGTATGAGCCCCGAGACCGACCGGCATGCCGCGGGCGACGACCTCATAGATGCCGCCGAGCGTATCGCCGTCCTCCTTTGCCTGGTCAATGAGCTTCATCATCTCTTTTTCGGCGGTCGCGTCCGTACAGTTGAGCGGCGAATCATTGGGAATACGAGCGATCTCTTCCCATTCCCGCCAGAGCGGCGACGCCTGAACGTGGCCAAGCTTGATGACGTGACTACGGACCTCGATACCAAAAGGCGCCATGAGCTGTTTGGCGATGGCTCCGCACGCAACGCGGGCCGCGGTTTCGCGCGCGGATGCTCGTTCAAGGATGTCGCGAAGATCCCGAGCACCGAACTTTTGCCCGCCTGCAAGATCGGCGTGCCCCGGACGCGGGCGCGTCACGGTTCGAGGGTTCTTCGGCGGCTGGTCGAGCTCGGTGGCCGACATCACGTCCTGCCAATGCACGAAATCTCGGTTCTCGATCATCAGAGCGATCGGCGACCCGAGCGCCCTGCCATGGCGAACGCCCGAAAGGATCTCGACCGCGTCCTTCTCGATCTTCATCCGGCCACCGCGCCCGTAGCCCTGCTGGCGTCGCCAAAGCTCGTGATCGATCGCCACGATATCGATCGGCAGGCCCGCGGGAACGCCCTCGGCTATTGCGACCAGCGCTTTGCCGTGAGATTCGCCGGCTGTGGTGAACCGAAAATACATACCGTGTGATTCTACCGCAGAGACGCTAAGACGCAGAGAGAAACCATACAATCACCGGACGTGATTCAAGGATCTGCTGATATTCCTTCCTCTGCGTCTCGGCGTCTCCGCGGTTCGCCCGTCCTACGACGAAAGACGATAAGCCCGATCGCAACAATGACCAGGGCGCCGCCAAAGCCTGTTTGAGGCGGCAGGGTTTCGCCAAGTGTGACGGCGCC
>CAZSOE010000247.1:0-4147 GCA_964608335.1 uncultured Chloracidobacterium sp. | reverse complement strand
ATAGAGCCTCGCACATCACCTGACTGAAGGCCTCCTGCAGCGTCGGCTGAGCAACGGCATCGACGGCGGACATCAAGGCCATCGCATCGCGCCGCCATCCGGCGAAACGCACGACGTCGGCAAGCATTAGATCTTCGACCAGTCGTTCCAACGCCGGCCGCTCACCGCCCTCACCGACGATCAGGACGAGCAGCTCGGGCACCAGCTTCCGGGCGTGCGCCGCAGCATCGAGCAAGTAACGATGGCCTTTTTCTTCATGAAGACGGCTAAAATTGCCAACGACGAACCGGCCGTCCATTTCAAATTCGTCGCGGACCGCCTTGACGTCTTCGCTCTTTACCCCGGAATACTTAGCTGGATCGAAACCGTAGAGAACAACATCGATTTTGCCGGCTTCGACGCCTTGATTAACCAGAATGTCCCGAATAAATACCGACGGAACGAGAATGCGCGCGGCGGCGCGATTTGACAGTCCCTCGACCGCAAGCAGCGCCCGTCGTTTGAGCAGGTCCGGCTGCCGGTATATGGCGTCGGAGTAATGCCGGCCGACGACCAGCTTTGTTCCAGGCTGAAGGCGTGTCGCCATCCACGCGACGAATATTTGTTCGAAGTGATGTGCGTGTAGTATGTCGATCTTCCATTCGCGCAAAAGCCGTGCGAGTTTCCATGCGGTCTGGATCGCGTCGCGACGCGAGTTGCCGGGCAGGAGCTTGTACTTCACATCGGACGGAAATTCGGGCGGTGCAATATTGTGTTCCTCGGTCCGCACGCACACCGAGATCTCGAACTCCTTTCGGTCGATGCGCTGGATGACCGTATCGACAAAATCGGCCTTGTTAATGCGATCGGCAAACTCGAGGATCCGGATCATAGTGAGGCGTGGCGAATGTTCAGTCGCGAACACAGACGTACATCATCATGTTGGCCGCCAAACGCCGCATCAACCGAACACCGAGGCCGAGCACCGGCACCGACGCATCTTCAGTGACGACCAGACGCTTAATAAGCGACATTTGCACGGGTCCGGGCGAGGCTGCGCGGCCGGGTCCGGGCTCGACCACATCACGGGTGGCATTCGGCGACGCACCGACGAGGCGCGAGAATCCCGGTAGCTCCGAAAGTCCCCATATCACGGCGTAGCCCTGGCGGGCGATGACCCGAAGTCCGGCCTTGGCAAGTAAGGCGGTGAAATCCGCCGGCGTAAATGCGTATTGGAAGAACTCATGCCCACTCGGACGAAAACCGTCGGCGACCGGACTCTGTACCGTCAGCCATTCTCGTCGGAAGAGAGCAACGAGCCGCCGGACCGGGCTCAGATACGGGACGCTGAGCAGTAGAATGCCGTCGGGCTTCAGGACGCGGCGGGCTTCGGCCAATGCAGCCTCGGGCCCATGTTCGAAATGCTCGACCACGCCGCCCGAGTAGTACAGGTCGAACGTTCGGTCGGCGAAGGGAAGCCGAGCCACATCGCCCGCGCAGAGCTTTTCGGCCGGTCGCCGATCCTTGAGAGCTTTGAGCGTCGCCTGGGCAAAATCCACGCCGATAACCCTATGACCGAGGTCCGAATAGTAGCTTAGATAGTTTCCCATGCCGCATCCGCCTTCGAGCATAAGCGAATCTCTACGCAGATACTTCTCGAAAAGCGGGCGCAATGGATCGACCTCGCAGAACGCGACGGCACGTTCGTATTCGGCGTTGGCCCAGTTCTCTTCCCAGAATTCCGGCCCGCTGCCGGAAGAAGACTGGATCGCAAACATCTTAAGCATGAAGGTGATCCGAGCCGCTAGAAGCGCGACAGGCCGCGTGCAAACTGCACTGCCTTTGCCAGCGACGAACGAAACGCGAGCGCAACCAGCAGGGTGGCGGCGAGCGTCCCTACCAGGCCAAGGACCGCGCTCCCGAAGTAGAAGTATATTACGGCGCCGACACCGTACGGTACGAAGGCTACGAATGTCCAGGACGGCGGAGTATCGGCGCGTGCTTTCATGATCATTACGAACGCGACGGTACACGCCATGAACGCAAACACCGATGCCGCGGCGCACCCGAGCAACCCGAAGCGTGGAATGAGAAGGGCGTTGCCGACAACGTTGGCCACGGCGGAGCAGATGGCCCCGATCATCGCGACCCAGGTCAGCGACATCGCATTCGAAAGCGCCGAATAGCCGATAGCCACCGGCAGCCCGACGACCGACGCCCCGAGCAGTATCCAGACCGCTCCGGCCGCGGGCAGAAATTCCCGATCGAATACCACGGGTATCACGTAATTTGCCGCGGCCGCGACGAGCGTGCAAAGAGCACCCCATCCAAGGACAGCGACGGGGACGACATTGCGGAAGTAGTTGCCGGAACGCTCGTGCTCCTGCTCACGCCGCAGCGTTATGAACAACGGAAACAGTACGGTGTTAGCCAGCGTCGGGATCTGAAGCGTTAGGCCGTTGATCTGGGTCGCGATCGAATAATGGCCGAGGTCGCGTGTCGACAGGTAGTTGACGACAAATGCCGCGTCGACATAGCTGCCTGAAAAAACCCCGACGAGGCCAAACGGTAGCAGCGGCAGCGAGTATGCAAGAAACTTGGTCACGAACACTCGGTCTACAACGAATCGAGCGAAGATAAGACCGCGAAGAGCGAAAACGCCGATCAAGATCATTGCGGCCGGGCCCGCGATATAGGCCATCACCGCAGCGTTCGGAGTCAGGTTCGCGGCCCAGAGCAGGGCAGCGACGCCGAGCAGGATCACGAGCCGCTCGCACATCATCAGCAGGCCCTGCAGCCGAAGCAGCTTGGCTCCCTGCAAACTCATTTGCACGTGCATCCAAAGGGCCGTCAGTGCGATGTGCGCAACCAGCAGACCGTAAACTTCGGGCGTTAGCTTGAACAGACGGGCGAGAAAGCCGAACCAGACGGGCGACAGCGCTATCAGGAAACCGAGATTAACAGCCAGGGCGCCAAGCCGCAGCCAGAACACACGCGCGATCCTGCCGCTTTCAATAAGTTCGTCAACTCCGAAGCGGACAACGCCGTACGCGGTCCAACTGACGAACACCTGCGCCAATTGCGACCCCGCGATCACCGCCACGACGCCGCCGTAACCTTCGCTGCCGAGATATTCCGTGATCAGCCATACGGCCGCGAATGAAAATACGGCGCTTCCCGCCTGAAATACGATCAGCGACAGGTAGTTCTTTGGCGCGTTGCGAATGTCCCAGGTCGAACTCTGACGTTCGGACACGGGCGCGTTTTGGTCGGGGTGCACGGTCACGAGTGTATTTGCGAGTCCCGGATAGAAGTCAAACAGCTCGTCAACGCTAAGCCAACCGCTCAAGAACGCCCCGGCGTTTCATGAGGTTCTTGTAATCCCACTGGATCTTCCGTGACAATTCGAGCCAGCCTTTGAGGTCTTGATCATCTACCTGGCCCACACTGGTAAACAGGATCGACGCGTCTTTGAACTTGCCCGTTCCGGGCTTTAGTTTATCGTCGTCAAAACTCGCTCCGCTCCAGAACATCAGCCGTATTCCCGCCTTCAGCTTGCTGTAACCAACGATCGGGTTACCCTCCAAAAACCATACCGGATGCCGGTGCCAGATCTTATTTTCTGCTTCGGGAAGGCCGCGGCTGAGGGCCTTTTCCAGCTTGTCACAGATGGCTTTGTCGGCCGGCGTTTGCGAATCGTTGTATGCCTTGACGTCTTTGTTCATCGCGTCCTCAATGATGGTCCTTCGCACCTTCGGGAGTTCCGTGATAGATCTCGCCGCCGCTCGCCACAAATTCTCGTGCCTTTTCGCTCATACCGACCGCGAGGGCCTTTTCTTCTGTCACGCCTTGTTTCGCCGCGTACTCGCGGACGTCCTGAGTGATCTTCATCGAACAAAAATGCGGACCGCACATCGAGCAGAAGTGAGCTAGCTTTGCACCTTCCGCCGGAAGTGTTTCGTCGTGAAATTCCTTGGCTTTCTCCGGATCGAGGCCGAGATTGAACTGGTCTTCCCAACGGAACTCGAAACGCGCTTTCGAAAGTGCATTATCGCGATATTGTGCGCCCGGATGACCTTTCGCGAGGTCGGCAGCGTGCGCGGCTAGCTTGTAGGTGATAACGCCTTCCTTTACGTCCTGCTTGTTCGGAAGACCCAAATGCTCCTTT
>CAZSOE010000246.1:0-4165 GCA_964608335.1 uncultured Chloracidobacterium sp. | reverse complement strand
AAGAAGTCTTCCGCGAGCTGCCGATGGAATACGCGGTCGAAGCACAGAAGTTATTAGGATTGAAGTTGGAAGGAAGTGTTGGGTAGCGATGTCTTCGGAGTTCTGGCAACGCGGTTGATCAGCAGAGAACCACCCCGTCAGTCTCGACAAAAAGCGTCGCGACTGCCACCCCTCCTTCGTAAGGAGGGGAGCTTGGAGGTCTTATGGACAGCGCACAGATGATCAGATCGGCTCCCACGGTTTTTGACGCGGCGGTGCAGGAGGAGCTTTTCGGTCGGCTCCAAACGCTCAGAAAAGTGTCGCTCGAGAATGGGCGAAGTTCGGACTTCGGCCGGTTCTTGGAGGAGGTTGATGCTGCTCTAAAGCGTTTCGAGACAGGGAGTTACGGCGAGTGCGAAGATTGTCATGACGCGGTCGAACCCGAGCGGCTGATGGCCGATCCACTGATGCGAGTGTGCCTCGGCTGTCTCACAGACAAGCAGCGCGCCTCGCTCGAAGACGATCTGCAGCTCGCGTTTGACATTCAACAGGGACTGCTGCCGCAAGCCGGGATCAAGTGCGACCATTGGCACGTGTATCACGCGTACGAGCCCGCGGGGATCGTGAGCGGCGATTATGTCGACATCATCGAGGCCGGCGACGAGTTTTACTTTCTGCTGGGCGATGTGTCGGGTAAGGGAATGGCGGCTAGTCTGCTGATGTCGAATCTCCACGCCGCATTTCACTCGCTTGTTCCAATGGGCCTAGGCCTCGGCGAACTGATGAAGCGGGCGAACCGGCTGCTGTGCGAGAGTTCGCTTTCGAATCAGTTTGCCACGCTCGTATGCGGACGTGCGGATCGGTCCGGAGAAGTCGAGCTTTCCAATGCCGGCCACCCGGCACCGATCGTCGTAAAGGAAGGCGTGAAGGGCGAGATCAGCGAACAGGCTTTGCCGCTCGGCATGTTTTGCGAGGCGGAGTTTCCGGTCACGAAAGTAAGACTCTCGACCGGCGATTCTATAGTTCTCTTCAGCGACGGCGTGACCGAGGCCGTCAATGTTGCCGGCACGGAGTTCGGCGTGGACGGTTTGTTCGCCGCGATAAACGGCGGTGCCGCGAACGGGCCGGACGAACTGATCGCGCGCTGTCTTGACCACGTTTCGGCTTTCCGAGGCGCGGCCGAACGACGCGATGATCTGACAATGCTTGCGGTCACATATTTGAAATGAGATCCATCCTTCCCGAAGGCTGGCCAAGACCGGCGGGCCATTACTCACCCGGCATCGTTCACGACGGGCTCGTATACGTTTCAGGGCAACTGCCCTTGGATCTAGAAACGCGCGCGCCATTCGCCGGCGATATTGGAACACAGACCGAACTCGCTCTTCGCAACGTCGAACGGGTCTTGCATGCAGCGGGCAGCTCCCTCGACCAGGTCGTGCAAATGACGATGTACATTTCGGACATCGAGCTATGGAGCAAAGTGAACGAAGTGTACGCGCGAGTGATGGGCGATCACCGGCCCGCGCGGGCGGTCATTCCGGTGAAGGAATTGCACTTCGATACAAAGATAGAGATTCAGGCCATCGCGGCCATTAAGGAGGGTTGATGATCGGATCCCGGGTAAGAACTATTGTCATCGCCGGTCTCGCAGGCCTGGTCTTCGCCGTGGCAGCCCCGGCACAGTCGACAAAACGGGCCGTTGAAACGAACGATGCTCCTAAGGCGATCGGCCCGTATTCACAGGCTATTGTTGCGAACGGCTTTGTTTTTGCGGCGGGCCAGGTCGGCGTCGATCCGAGATCCGGCGTCCTAGTCGAGGGCGGGATCGTCGAACAGACGGAACAGGCATTGAAGAATATCGGCGCGGTGCTCAAGGCATCGGGTTCCTCGTTGGATGACGCCGTAAAAGCTACAGTTTTTCTAGCGGACATGAACGACTTTGCGAAAATGAACGAGGTCTACGCGAAGCACTTCAAGACACCGTTTCCGGCGCGCTCGACCGTGCAGGTCGCGCGATTGCCGCGAGATGCAAAGATCGAGATCGAAGTGATCGCGGTGATACGACGATGATGAGTGTTTTCCAGTTCTACGGCATTGATTGGCTGGCGACGGCTTGTGGTTTGACGGGCGTTTTTCTCCTCGGCAACAAGAGTAAGTACGGATTCCTGATCTTTATGGTCGCGAGCGCCAGTTGGGTGACGTTCGGTTTCCTGACCGGAAGCTATGCGGTGATCCTCGGCAGCTCGACTTTCTTTTTTATGCATCTGCGGGGATGGATCAAGTGGCGACGTGACGAAAAAACGCTCGAGGTCGAGGCTGCCGAAGCGACTGTGGCGAACTAACTGGAGGAGTGGTTATGAAGTTAAAGATATATCAGGTCGATGCGTTTGCGACGCGGCCGTTTGCCGGGAATCCGGCGGCGATCGTGCCGCTCGACGAGTGGCTGCCGGACGAGACGATGCAATCGATCGCGCTCGAGAACAATTTGAGCGAGACGGCATTTTTTGTTCAGAAAGGTGAAGGGGAGTACGACCTGCGATGGTTTACGCCGACTTTCGAGATAGATCTTTGCGGCCATGCGACACTTGGCAGCGCATTTGTGATCTTTGAACAGCTCGGCTCGACAGCGAATGTGCTTCGCTTCCAAACAAGAAAGGCTGGTGAGCTAAGGGTTGAGCGAAAGGACGGCCGTTTCGTGCTCGACTTTCCATCGCGTCCGGCCGCTGCGGCTGAGATACCGGAAGGTCTTGCCGACGCGATCGGCCGCGCGCCGAAAGAGGTGTATCGCTCGCGCGATTACATGCTTGTTTATGATTCTGAGGACGATATTCGGGATATCGCGCCAAATTTCTCAGCGCTCGAGAGGATCAAGACGCACGCGGTTATCGTTACCGCGCCGGGCGAAAGCTGCGACTTTGTGTCGCGGTTTTTCGCACCCGAGGCCGGCATTAACGAAGACCCGGTGACCGGTTCGGCACACTGCAACCTGATCCCGTACTGGGCGAAGCGGCTTGGCAAACCAGAGATGTTTGCTCGTCAGGTGTCGGCGCGCGGCGGCGAAATTTATTGCGAGCTTGCGGGCGACAGAGTGAAGATCGGCGGCAACGCCGTGCTTTATTTGACGGGCGAGATCTATGTCGAAACCGGAAAAAGCATCGCAGCTTGAGGTCAGGCTCGCCGCACCCGGGGACGAAGATACGGTCGCGCGTCTATTAGTCGAAGCGTTCGAGCCTTTTCGCGAAGAGTACACGCCCGGCGGATTTGCAGATACGACCGCGACGGTCGAAGTGGTTCGCGAGCGACTTGCGATGGCCAAGATCTGGCTCGCGTATCAAGGTGGCGAAGCGGTCGGCACGGTTACCGCGATCCCGGAAGCTGACCGCGTCTACATTCGTTCGATGGCCGTAACGCCGCGAGCCCAGGGCCGAGGAGTCGGGCAGCGTCTTCTCGACGTTCTTGAGGCAGACGCGCGAGCGCGGGGTTTTACGAAGCTTTATCTTTATACGACTTTCGTCCTGCCCGCCGCCCAGCCGCTATACGAGAAGAACGGGTTTGTCGTAACGAGAGAGACAGCACCGGAAGAATGGCACGACATGGCCGGGGTCGAGATGGAGAAGGAGTTGAATGACTAAGCCACAGAGGCCACCGAGACCACCGAGGGCAAAGAACCAGTGCTCAGTGTCCTCTGTGATCTCTGTGGCGAGATGATTATTATGTTGTTGGAAGTAAAAGACTTACATGCCGGTATCGACGGTAAGGAAATACTGAAGGGCCTGAACCTTCAGGTCAACCGCGGTGAGGTGCATGCGATCATGGGGCCGAACGGTTCGGGCAAATCGACGTTGTCGAAGGTGCTCGCCGGTCATCCCGATTACGAAGTGATGTCGGGCGAGGTGCTTTATGAAGGAAAGAACCTGCTCGAGCTCGAACCGGATGAACGGGCACGCGAGGGGCTGTTCATGGCGTTTCAATACCCGGTCGAGGTTCCGGGGGTTTCGAATTCGCAGTTCCTCAGGCTTGCTTACAACGAGAAGATGAAGCACCTGGGCCGCGAAGAACTCGATCCGCTCGAATTCAACGACTACCTAAAAGAAAAGGCGAAGATCGTCGATATGGACCCGCAATTCTTCAAGCGGTCGGTGAACGAAGGCTTTTCGGGTGGTGAGAAAAAGCGGAACGAGAT
>CAZSOE010000245.1:0-4168 GCA_964608335.1 uncultured Chloracidobacterium sp. | reverse complement strand
GTGTGGCGGTGAGTGATCCTCCAGTCTTTGCCGACGAGCTTATAGACGAGAGTCATTCGGCCGGCGGCCGTTTCCAGTTTCCCGTCGTTCTCCTGCGACTGTTTCCATTTGCAACTGACGTACGCGGCGCGCGTTCCCAGCATCTCGACGCGAAGGCCGGTTATCTCGAGCGAGACGTTGGCCAGCTTTGTGTAGGATGATTCGACATTCGACTTGACGCTGTCCCAGCCGATCGTGGCCGTGCCGTTGTTGTTAAAGATCAATAACCGGTCGCTCTTTTCGTAAGCGTCCATCACTTTCGCGGCATCGACCTGCTTGATACCGTCGATCAGGCGGTCAAAGGCTTCGCGGACGGGTTTGGTCGGGTCGGCCTTGGCGGCCCCGGCCTTCTGCGCGAGGACCGCGGGTGATAGCACCACGGCGGCAAAAACGATAAGGGCAAACTTCTTCATACAATTAATCTAGCAGATAGGCGGCGACGGGCGGAATGCACTATTTCGTATCGGGCAACGGCGTGTTTTGCACGATTTGCGCCCGCTCCGGTGGCCGCAACTCCTTATAAAGTCGGTTTTTACGGCGCTTTCGAACCCCTCGTAACGCGGTACGGGATTTGCAATCAGGGAGGCCAAAGCTCTTCCCGAGGGAAACAATTGACAACATAGGAGGGCAACAAACCTTATGACCCCCGGAATTCTGACCAGAACATTTCTTTTGGCGACATGCCTTTTGGTCGCCGCGCCGTCGGTTTTTGCCGCGACTCCGGCCCAGACGCTGAACGTCCCGGACACGGGCGTTGTGATCGACGACGAGTCCGAGCCCGACGTGACCGACCGCGTCGCGCGGATCAGTTTCCTAAGCGGGGCAGCGAAGCTCCGACGCGCCGATAACGACGAATGGGAGACCGTCACGCTCAACCTGCCGATCGTCGAAGGCGACGAGATCGTGACCGATACCGGAGCGCGGATCGAGATACAGTTCGACAACCAGAAGCACCTTCGCCTCGGCGAGAACGCCTATCTGAAGATAGTCAATCTTCGTTACGAAGGGATCGCTGTCAGCCTCAGCCTCGGCACGATGAGCCTTCGCATAACTTCGTTCGATAAGGACAAGGCATATTTTGAGATCGACGCACCGCGGACGACGCTCGCGATCCAGCGTTCGGGTACTTACCGTATCGACGCCGGCAAGCAGGGCGATGCCGAAGTTCGCGTAAGCATTCGCGACGGCGGCGAAGCACGCATCTACTCGGAGAATGCGGGTTTCGCGCTTCGCAGCGGACGCAGCGCCCGGATCTACGTCGACGGCCCGACGGCCGGCGAATGGGAAGCGGCCGATGCCGCGCGATTCCTCGACGATCTCGACACGTGGACGACCGAGCGCGACACCGTCATCGCGCAGAAATTAAAAGATTCGTACTATGACAGGTATTACGATCAGGATATTTACGGCGCCGACGACCTGACCGACTACGGCGAATGGGTTTATCGCCAGGGCTACGGCTACGCCTGGCGGCCCAACCGTACATCGGTGTCGAGTTGGTCCGATTGGTCGCCATACCGCTACGGCCACTGGCGATGGATACCGCCCTATGGCTGGGTCTGGATAAATGACGAACCGTGGGGTTGGGCAACGTATCATCACGGCCGCTGGTTCTACGACGCCGGATACTGGTACTGGTCGCCGTACGGCCACTATCGCCCCGCGCGAAGCTGGTGGTTCCCGGCATTGGTGGTGATCAACATTGTGAACAGCAATGTGTGCTGGTACCCGCTGCCGTATCACTACACGTACTACAACTACAACTCGTACTATCACCGCCGGCGCAGGCAGAATCAGGGCGGCGGCCACGGCAACAACGCCAACCAGGCGGCCAACTTCCCGACGGGCGGCATCAAGCCCGTCCGCGACGGCGATCTTGCACCCACGGGCGGCGTCAAGCCGATCCCGAAGAGTTCGCTCGTCCCGGCGAGCGGTGTGGTCGCTGTGGGTGTTGACGATTTCGGGAGCAAGATGCGCAAGGCGCGGACTGCCTCGCCAACAATGGCGAACGCCGTGCTGACGACGCGGGCCACCCAGCCGCCGCAGCTTCCCGAGCTTACACCGGGCAAGGTCACCCGCGAGGTCGTAGCCGTCAAACCGCCGATCGACACTGCTCCGCTGCAAACGCGCCTCGGGGCCGCGACGAGGAAGACCGGTGCGCCGCTCGACAACGAGCTTCGCACGACAAAGATGCTCGGCGGACGCGAGCCGCTCGTGATCAACAACCCGAGCCCGGTTCGTTCCATGCCCGAAGGAATGCCCGAACCGCGCAAGACGGGTGCCGTCGAACGCGCGCCGGTAACGAAGCAGCAGGTCGATCAGACACCGACTCGGTCGACGCCGACCTACACCCAGCCGACCCGCGTGCCCGAACCTCGCGGCAGCGAAACGGTAAAGCAGCCGAGCTATGACCCGCCGACGCAAAACGCACCGACGCGCACGCCGCGGTCCGACGCTCCATACGTTAAGAGCGACCCGCCGCCCGTCCGCCAGTCGCCGCCGAGCCGCAACGAGTCGCAGCCGGTCAAGCCGCCGCCGACGCGCCGCGATCCGCCGCCGACGCGCAGCGAGCCTGCGCCGACAAAACAGAGCCCGCCGCCGACACGCAGCGAACCGCAGCCCACAAAGCAGGCCCCGCCGCCCGCCCGCAGCGAGCCGACCAAAACGCCGCCCTCCGACGCGCCGACGCGCAAAAAAGACGGCCGCTAGATGTCAGAACCCGGAGCAGTAGCGACCGAGAACGAGAAAAAGGCCGTCTGAATCGCGTCAGACGGCCTTTTCTTTTAGCAGAACAAGAGTTTTCGCGGGTCAGTCGATCCCGATCCTGAGCGTATGGACCACGAGATAGATCGAGGCAGAAAGAACCGCGATCGATGTGCCGAATGCGAGCGTTGAAATGCGTGTGTATCGACCGAGTGTGCCGTTCATCCGGCCCGCGTACGATGCGAGCTTTTCGCTTGACAGCATCAAGAGCACGCCGACCACAAAATTGTAGACGACTATCATCGCCGATAGATCGATGGTCCTCATAGATCTGTTACTTCGTACCGCTCGCGAGTTTCCCGATGAGCGAGAAGAGCGGCAGGTACATCGAGATTACGATGGAGCCGATCGTTACGCCCAGGAAGGCGATCAGAACTGGCTCGATCATCGCCAGCAGGTCGGCGATCGCGGTATCGACCTCTTCTTCGTAGAAGTCGGCGATCTTGCCAAGCATCGCGTCGAGTGCACCGGTCTGTTCGCCGACGCCGATCATCTGGCCGACCATGTGCGGGAAAACATCGGTCGCCTTCAACGGATCGACAAAATTCTCACCGCGTTCGACGCCGGCCCGTACTTTGAGGATCGCGTCTTCGATGACGACGTTGCCCGCGGTCTTGGCGGTGATGTCGAGAGACTGCAGGATGGGAACGCCCGACGACAACAGCGTCGACAGGATGCGCGAGAAACGTGCGACCGCCACTTTGCGCAGGATGCTGCCAAAGATCGGCACCTTGAGCAGGACGGCATCGATGTGCCAGCGGCCCTTTGGCGTCTTGTAATAAAAACGTATGCCGACGGCACCCGCGATCAGACCCACGAGCAGCGTCAGACCGCCCCAGCCGGCAAGGAATCCGCTTATCGCCATTACGATACGCGTCGGCATAGGCAGAGCCTCGCCCGGGCCGAGCAGGCCAAGGAAGATCTGCTCGAACTGCGGGATGACCAGCACCATGATGATCGCGATGGCCGCGATCGCCACGACCACGACCGCCGACGGATAGATCGACGCCGAAACTATGCTTCGCTTCAGCTTGACGACCTTTTCGATCAGGGTCGCGAGCCGCTGCAGGATCAGATCGAGCACACCGCCCGTCTCGCCCGCCTCGACCATGTGTGTGTAGAGCCCGTCAAAAACTTTGGGGTGACGCTCGAGCGCGGCGTAGAGCGTAGAGCCTTCCTCGACGTTCTGCCGCACCTGGCGAAGCACGTCCTTGAAGAACGCGTTCTGCTGCTGTTCGGCCAGAATGTCGAGACACTGGACGAGCGGCAGACCCGCGTCGATCATCACCGAGAACTGACGCGTAAAGACCGCCAGCTCCTTCGCCTTGACCTTTTTGCGGCGGCCAAGCTTCGGTATCGATATCTC
>CAZSOE010000244.1:0-4234 GCA_964608335.1 uncultured Chloracidobacterium sp. | reverse complement strand
CCCCGATCGGGCCGTTTGCGGTGACGGCGCCCAATACGAACGTTTCGTGGACGGGTGGATCGTCGCAGACCGTCACATGGAACGTCGCAGGGACCACCGGCTCCCCCATCAACACCGGGAACGTCAACATCCTCTACTCGACCGATGGTGGAAACACGTTTCCGACGACCCTGGCCTCGAATACACCTAACGACGGTTCGCAGATCGTCGCGATCCCCGTCGGGAACACAACGACGGCGCGGGTCAAGGTCGAGGCGGTCGGCAACATTTACTTCGATGTCTCGGACGTGAATTTCACCGTTTCTGGTGTCGCGCCCCCGCCGAGGTCACGCGGTGACAACGATGGCGACGGCAAAACGGACTTCTGGATCTTTCGCCCCTCCGACGGTAATCATTGGATAAGCCATTCGGGCGGGACCACCGCGGTCGCGCTTTGGGGCACCAGCGAGGACATACCGACTCCGGGCGATTACGATAACGATTCGAGAACGGATATCGCCGTATGGCGTCCAAGTACCGGTATCTTTTACATAATCAACAGCAGCAATCTCACGTTTACCGGGCTGCAGTGGGGCATCGGAACCGACATCCCGGTCGTCGGCGACTACAACGGTGACAATAGGACGGACGCCGCGGTCTGGCGACAGAGCGATACGACCTGGTACGTGCTCTTTAGTGGTGGCGGCTTTGAAATTCGGACGTTCGGCGCCGCAGGCGAGCTGCCGCTGGCGGGCGACTTCGACGGCGACGGCCGCACGGATCTTGCAAGCTTCAACCCGACGACCACGAACTGGCGCATACGGTTTTCGACCAGCGGATCGACGATCCAATTTCCGTTCGGGGCGAGCGGCGACATACCGGTAGCCGCGGACTACAACGGCGACGGTGTCGACGACTATGCCCTGTTCCGTCCTTCGACCGGGACCTGGCACTTGATCGAGTCGGGATCGGGACCGCGGAGTTTTGCATGGGGCCAACTCGGGGATGTTCCGGTGCCGGGCGATTACGACGGCGATGGACGCGACGATGCGGCGATATATCGGAATGGACAATGGTATCTGCTTCGGTCGACGGCGGGATTCGGCTTCTTCCAGTGGGGAGTCGGTTCGGACAAGCCGATACCGCGCTACTATATGCCGTAAACCGGATGGCGTTTGAAGACCTATAAGGTGAGGGGTGCGAAAACTCCTCACCTTTTCTATTCGATGCTGAAGTACTTCGCCTGCGGGTGGTGGACGATGATCGCGGAAGTCGACTGTTCGGGGTCAAGCTGGAACTCCTCGGTCAATTCGACATCGATCCGTGACGGATCAAGAAGTTCGAATATCTTGGCCTGATCCTCGAGGTTTGGGCAAGCCGGATACCCGAAGCTGAAGCGCGAGCCCCGATAACCCTGGTGAAAAAGCTTGGCAAGTTCGCTCGCATCATCGCCCGCGATCCCGAGTTCCTCACGGATACGCTTGTGCCACATCTCCGCAAGCGCCTCAGCAGACTCGACAGATAGGCCGTGAAACAACAGATAATCCTGATAATTGTCGCTCTTAAAAAGCTCAGCCGAGTGTTCACTGGCCCTTCGACCCATCGTCACGAGCTGAAACGCCACCACGTCGGTGTCAGGGCCGCCCGCTGACACCGGCTGTGCGGTCAGGAAATAATCCGCTAGACACAAGTTCTTTCCGCCACGCTGTTCGACCGGCTGACGCGGAAATGTAAACCGCAATCGCTCGGTATGCTCGTCATCGTGATAGATGATCAGATCATTTCCCTGTGACCGGCAGGGAAAATAGCCGTAAACAAGCTTGGCTTCGAGCAGCCTATTTCGGATCGCCGCCGCTTTGATCTCGGCAAACTTCGGATAGACCGTTTCCTCGAGGATCTGCTTATATTCGTCTGCTGACTTTCGGCCTTGCTTGAATTGCCACTGGCCCTTGAACAGCGCCGTCTCGTTAATGAACGCAAAAACCTTTGTCAGATCGGTGATCTCAACGACCTTGGAACCGTAAAACGGGGCCTTGGGAATTTCTACTCCACTCAAAACGTCAGACCGCGTGGTATGCGTCGAGTCGCCGCTCGTTCTGGTCGAAACCCGCGTCGCGACGGCTCCGAGCTTCGCATCTTCCCCAACCAGGTCTTCAGATCCGACCGTACTTGTTCCGTCCGAAGCCAGACTTTGCGATGAGCCCTTCCCTGCCGCGGCTACTCTCACTTCCGGCTCTCGACTCTGGACTCCAGACTCTCGACTCGTCAGGGCGTCCATCGCGTGCAGCCCGTCGAAGGCGTCGCGGGCATAAAACAGCTTCCCGTTATAAAGCGGGACAAGATCGTTGTCGACGTACCGCCGATTTAAGGCCGCACCGCCGAGGATGACCGGAATATTGAGGCTCCGCTCGTTCATCAGTTCGAGGTTGTCACGCATGACGAGGGTCGATTTGACGAGCAGGCCGCTCATTCCGATAGCGTCGCATTTGGTCTCGTCCGCCGCTCGCAGGATGTCGTCGATCGGCTGTTTGATGCCGAGGTTCACGACCTTGTAACCATTGTTTGTAAGGATGATATCGACGAGATTTTTACCGATGTCATGAACATCGCCCTTAACGGTTGCGAGCACCATCGTGCCCTTTTGGACGCCCTCGACCCGATCCATGAATGGCTCGAGGAACTTCACCGCTGCCTTCATCGCCTCGGCGGATTGGAGCACGAACGGAAGCTGCATTTGGCCGGAGCCAAACAGGTCACCAACGGTTTTCATGCCGTCGAGCAGGATGTTGTTGATGATGTCGAGCGGCGGATATTTTTCGAGGGCCTCTTTTAGAGAATCGTCGAGACCGATCTTTTCGCCGTCAATGATATGGTGCTTGAGCTTTTCCTCGACCGGCAGGTTTGAGATGTCGGGCTTGATCGATTGTGCGGTCTTACCCTCGAACAACTTTGTGAATTCAACGAGCGGATCGTATGTGCAAACGTCGCCGTCAAACTTTCGGCGATCATAAATGAGATCGCGTGCCGTGTCGATCTCAAGCTCGGTAAAGCGGATGAGCGGCAGGATCTTCGACGCGTTAACGATCGCCGAGTTCATTCCGGCTTCGACGCAGTCGTGAAGAAAGACCGAATTCAATACAACACGAGCGGCGGGACTTAACCCGAACGAGATGTTCGAAACGCCCAGGATGATGTTAGCCTCCGGCATCTCCGAGCGGATCGCCTTGATCGCTGAGATCGTTTGCGCAGCGTTCGGGCGGTCTTCCTCAATGCCGGTCGAGATCGGCAGAGCCAGCGGATCGAAGAAAATATCATGTGCCGAGAGAGCACGCGTCCCGCGTGCCCCATTTGATTCCGTGGCCTGTTTGAACGCGCGACGTGCGATCTCGACCTTCTTTTCTGCCGTCCGGGCCATGCCGTCCTCGTCGATCAAACCGATGACGACGCTCGCACCAAACTCCTTCGCCAGGTCGAGCACCTTCAAAAAACGGGGCTCGCCATCCTCGTAATTAGTTGAATTTAATATACTTTTGCCGCCCGCGTGTTCGAGACCGGCCTCCATCTTTTCCCACTCGGTGGAATCGAACATGAGCGGGATCTTTACGTTTGTCGCGAGCCGAAATGCGAGCTCGTGCATATCGGCGACACCGTCGCGGCCCACGAAATCGACGTTTACGTCGAGAATGTGCGCTCCCTCTTTTTCCTGCGACTTTGCGAGGTTGACGAGGCCGTCCCAATCTTCCGCATCAAGAAGGTCCCGCATCTTTTTCGAGCCGCTTGCATTGACGCGCTCACCGACGATGAGGAAAGAAGCATCTTGTGTGTACGGTTGTTGAAAATATATCGACGACGCAGAAGGAGCGAGTCTCGCGTTCCTTGGCTTCGGAGCTAGCCTGCCCAGGCGTTCGACGAGCAGCTTGATGTGCGCGGGCGTCGTGCCGCAACAGCCGCCGACGATGTTTGCGCCGAAATCCTTGGCAAAATGTTCCACCTGCCTCGCAAAACTCTCAGGTGTCTCGTCGTAGTGCTGTTGACCATCCCTGACCTCGGGCAAGCCGGCGTTTGGCAGGATCGAGACGGGCAGAGGCGAGTTCTCGCAAAGGTAGCGAAAACTGTCGGTCATGTGCTTCGGCCCGGTGCCGCAGTTCATACCGACCACATCGATCGGGAACGGTTCGAGCGCGGTCAGCGCCGCCCCGATCTCAGTGCCGTTCAGCATCGTGCCGAAAATCTCGATGGTAACCTGAGCGATCAC
>CAZSOE010000243.1:0-4243 GCA_964608335.1 uncultured Chloracidobacterium sp. | reverse complement strand
AGGGCAAAAACAAACATCTTGTCCGCCTTGTCGAGGCCAATGCGAAGATCGCATTCGAGCAGCGTTTCCGCGTGCTCAAGCCCGACAGCCAGAAGGTGCTCGAAGAGCTGCAGGAGCTGCTCGAGCTCTCGTACTTTCCCGAACGCATCGAGTCGTTCGACATCTCGAACATCTCGGGCTCGGAGAACGTCGCGGGCATTGTCGTTTTTGAGAACGGCAAACCGGTACGCAAGGAATATCGCCGCTTTATCATCCGCACGGTCGAGGGCTCCAATGATTTTGCGTCGATGCACGAGGTGGTCCATCGCCGTTACCGCCGTCTTACGGAGGAACAAAAGCCGCTGCCGCAGCTTGTCTTTATCGACGGCGGCAAGGGCCAGCTCTCGGCGGCGGCGGCCGCGATGCGGACCCTCGATCTCGAACACATAATGCTCGTCGGCCTGGTCAAGCCACCTCGCAAGCATCGCGAGATCTCACACCTGCTCGTCCACGGCCGCGAGGACGCTCCCATTCCCTTCGACCGCAACTCGCTGGCGTTTCGGCTGGTGCTGCAAATTCGCGAGGAAACGCACAGAACGGCCGTCGAATTCCACCGCAAACGCCGCGAGAAGCGCGATTTCTCGTCCGAGCTTGCCGAGATCCCGGGCATCGGCGCGAAGCGAAAAATGAAGCTCCTGCGAGAGTTCGGCTCGATCGAACGCGTCGCCAAAGCCCCGCTCGAAGCCCTCCGCCCGTTCGTCGGCCCAAAAGCCGCCGCCGAGATAGTCACCCACTTCCGATCACAGCGCGATCTTGCCCGAAAGTGATGAAAGCGAACGCCCTCGCTTCGGAACGCGGACCCGATAGGGACTATTGACATTTCGACCCGATTTTCTGTACTTTTCCTCTGTTAAACCGACAATTCAATTTGTTCAAGGGCTTTAGGGTAGATCTCGGGAGGAGTTTGTCTATGCTGGTACGACTAATTGTTGCCACTCTCGCGGGTGGCGTCGTCAATTTTCTGTTCGGCTTCCTGATATACGGGCTGTTATTGGACCCGTTTATGAGACCGCATTTTCACGTGTATACGAGTTCGACGGGCGGGGACCTGATGAAAGACCCGCCGAGCATGATCCCGCTCGCGCTCGCATGTCTAACGATCTCGTTCCTCGTAACCTTCATTTTTGAGAGATGGGCGAGCATCAGGACATTTGCGACCGGCGCGATGGGCGGTGCGATCGTCTTCTTTTTGACGACGCTCTACTTCGGGTTTTCGTTCTTTGCGTTCATGAGGATGTACAAGAGCTACACGCCGCTGCTCATGGACCTCGCTGGCAGCATTGTCCTCGGAGCCATAGTCGGCGGCGTCATCGGCCTCACGCTTGGGATGATGAATAAGAGCGGGCAGGCCGGGGCTTAAAACGCGCCTCGACAAAAAGGTCGGGCCTACCGCCTTTCGGTTCAACACGGCACAGCGACGAAGCCGTGTTGAGCGGAAGGCGGCAGGCCCGAAGTTTGCAGAGGTCGTGTTGCAGAAGCCCGCACGTAGTAAGGGCTCCTTTAATGCCCACGGGAGCCCTTACTACGTGCGGGCTTCTGCAACGGGGCTTCTGCAACGGATCAGTTCTTCTTGACGTAGCTTCGATGAACGGTGACCTGCCCTTTTTCATCGACGGATTCGAACATCATATTGTCCTTGTCCTGCCGCGTCACGACGCGCGAGCCGCTTTTTGTCGCCCGCTCTTCGCGTTTTGCTTTTTCGGAATCGGTAAGGAACTCGCTGACCGCAGTCGGCCTGACCGGTTCGGCCAATCGTACGCCGCGCGATTCGGCCACGGCCTCGGTCGCAGAGGCTTTCAGCATCCGCGGCCACAGCTTTTTGAACAACGCATTCGACGCATAGACATCTGCGCTGTTCAGCTTCCCGTTTATCGCGACGGCGTAACCGATGACGTCGGAGCGGCCGTCGATGATCCGCGAGAGCGCCCGGATGTATTCCTCGACCGTCGCAATGACCTTGTCATTTTCGAGACTCAACTGCAGGCTCGAGGCCGACTGTCCCGACCGGACATCACCGCCGACCGTTTTGGCAAGCCGGGCCTGCGCGTCGCTTACCTGTGCCCAAACCTCCTGTTGCGAACGCGCTGCGTTCGCCGCAACCTTCAATTCCTTCGTGACGATGCGGTCGTCCGAGCTCGAGAATTTACCTGATTCCTCATTGCCGCGTTTCTGCCAGCGGCCCGATTCGACGCAAAACGCCTCGATCTTCACGCGGCCCGAACGCGCCGGGATGATGATGCTCACCGCAAGTACTCGGTCTTGCTTGCCGCCTTTGACGATGTCGCCCGACTGTATAAAGACATCGAGTTCCTTCGACAGGTTCTCGACCTCGAGCTCATTCACGTTCGAGGTCTCATAAACGACAAAGAGCTTTCGCTCCATCGCCTCCTGCAGCGTCATCATCGTCTTTTTCGTTTCGTCCTTGCCGTGGATCAGAAAAATGGAGAGATTCTTGTAGGTGTGCGGCGCCGATATTCTGTACCCTGCCGTCTGTGCCGATGTCGCCGAACAGGCGGCCGCTATCGTGAGCGAGGCGGCCGCGAGGGCCGTAATTCGTTTCAGTTTCATAACATACTCCTCAATATCAAAATCTCGCTGGGAAAGGCCGCTGTTTGATGTTTGAACGGAGGAACCGAAGTTTTTTGCAGGACATTTTGCTTTTCGGCCAGATTTTGAAGAATATAGGCGAGTTAATTCAGTATTTGGAGGCATGATCGGATGAGATCGTTACTTACGTTTGGGGTCCTCGCGTTCGCGATGACGTTCTGCGGGCTTGGCGACCGGATCAAACAGATGTCCGGCGGGACGAATACGGGCGGCGGCACGAATTCGTCTTCGACGGCTTCGTCGTCGTCAAAGGGGGCCGAGAAACCGACGCTGACGGCAAGTCAGCAGGAGATACAGGACGCCGCTACCGAGACAAAATGGGACGACCAGGGCATCTCGTGGAAACTTCCGGCGGGCTGGAAAAAGATGGACGTCAAGAAAGAATCGTTCAATTACCAATCGCCCGACAATGCGTTTCTGCTGGTCAACATCTCGGTCATGCCGGACAGTTTTCCGATGGATGTAAGCCTGAACGCATATCACGAACAAGCGCTCCAGCAACTAAAGAACGGCAAATACGAGAGCGTGAAGCTCGTCGAGATCGACGGGATCGCAGGCGTGGAATTTGTTGAAGCAATGCCTGAGGACCGCAGCGGTCCGCGGCGGCATCAATGGATCGGCTATCGAAGCTACCTCGGCCAGAAGCAACAGTTGAACGTAATGACCTCGACCAAGGGGACGAACTTCAACAAGCACACCGATGATTTCACGGCGATCCTTTATTCGATGAAGGCGACGAAATAGTAGAAAAGCCCGCCTTGGCCGGCGGGCCTTTTCAATTTAGGCTGCAGCTGTTTTTGTGAACGCTCGCGTCGCGGCCGCGTTATCGAAGTACTCAACGAAGTTCGTTATCTTCCCATCCGTAACCTTGAAGACGTGCACCCAACCGGTCGAGTACGTCTTGCCCGTCGCGCGAACGGTTGCGGTGCTCTCGCCGAGAACGACCACGCGGTCGCCCTCGGTGATAAATTCCGTCGGCGTGAAGTGAGTTATGTCCTCGGCGTCGTTTAGCTGAGTGAAGAACTCCGCGACCGACGCTTTTCCCTGCCGCGTGCCGGCGAACGGAGCGTTGTCGATCTCAGGCACCGTCCACTTGATGTCGTCGGCAAACAGGGCCAGAAGCCCGGGAATATCGCCGGTCCCGAAGCACTCGTACCCTTTCTGTACAGTTTCAGTATTGTTCATGATCTAGAGCCTCACTGCGGGTTCCGGGAGATCGCCGCGTCAAAGATCCGAGGGAGAATGTGGTATGACTGAGATTCTAGCGCGGCTACGAGGCAAACGCACGTTCACTCGTGCAGCGTTGGAGAGTCGGCGTGCGGAACGAAGCACCGGCGGCAGCGGGCCTCATACTTGTCAGAGGCGCCGACCTCGACCCTCGCGTCCGATTCCACGGTTCGCTGCGAGTAATTGGCCGTACCGCCGCATTTCACGCAGATGGCGTGGGTTTTCGTAATGAATTCGGCGATCGACAGGAGCTGCGGCATCGGGTCGAAGGGCGTTCCGGTGTAATCCTGATCGAGCCCGGCGATGATCACCCGCGTGCCGCCCGCGGCCAGGTTGTTGGCCGCGCCGATGATCTCGACGTCGAAGAACT
>CAZSOE010000242.1:0-4274 GCA_964608335.1 uncultured Chloracidobacterium sp. | reverse complement strand
CCAGCTCCTTCGCCTTGACCTTTTTGCGGCGGCCAAGCTTCGGTATCGATATCTCACGACCCTTTTCCGACGCTTGCGTCAAAACTATCTGCTCGCGCCTGAGCAGCGCGCGAAGCTCGTCCTGGCTCGCGGCTTCCTTTTCGCCGGCGATCAGCTCGTTGAGGCGGTTTCTACCCTTGAAGGCGTATGTTGGCATAACTTTCTAATCCCGATTCTCAGTTTCTCTAGACTCTCGGTCTTTCACCGATCGGACGGCCTTGGGAATACGGGCTGCCGTTCGGCGACGGCCTTCCCGGGCCGCCGTAAGATTCGTTGACGCCCGACCCCCGCTCGACCAGCTCTCTCAGCTCGTCGGGGTTTGACGAACGCTGCATCGCGACCTCGAGCGAGATCTGGCGTTTGTGATAGAGCGTTGCGAGCGATTGATTGAACGTCTGCATTCCGAATTTGTCTTGTCCGGTCTGCATCATTGAATAGATCTGGTGGATCTTGTCCTCGCGAATGAGATTGCGGATGGCCGCATTCGGCACCAGTATCTCTAGCGCCATGCATCGGCCATCGCCCGACGCTTTCGGAAGCAGCGCCTGACACATGATGCCTTCGAGAACGAGTGAGAGCTGCGTGCGGACCTGCGATTGCTGCTCGGCGGGAAACACGTCGATGATGCGGTTGATGGTCGAATAGGCTGAGTTCGTGTGAAGGGTGGCAAACGTGAGGTGCCCGGTTTCAGCGATGCGCAGGGCCATCTCGATCGTCTCGAGGTCGCGCATTTCGCCGACCAGCACTACGTCAGGGTCCTGACGCAACGCGGTGCGAAGCGCGTGAGCGAACGAATGAGTATCGGCCGCGACCTCGCGTTGATTCACAACGCAGTTCTTGTGGTTGTGAAGAAACTCGATCGGGTCTTCGATCGTCAGGATGTGATCGTGACGATCGACATTGATCTTATCGATCATCGAGGCCAGCGTCGTCGATTTGCCGGAACCCGTCGGCCCGGTAACCAATATCAACCCGCGTGGCTTTTTGCAAAGGTCGGTGACGATCTGCGGCAGACCTAATGCATCGAACGTCTTGATCTCGTAGGGAATTGCGCGGAACACCGCGCCGACCGCGCCCTTCTGGTTAAATAGGTTGGCACGAAATCGCGACATTCCTTTGAGACCGAACGAGAAGTCGAGTTCGAGGTTCTCTTCGAAGCGGTGTTTCTGAGCGTCAGTAAGTACGGAATAGGCAAGGCGTTTGGTGTCGGACGGCGTGAGCGACGGATAACCCGGCAGTGCGGAGAGGTGGCCGTGAACACGTACCTGAGGCGCCGAGTTGGTTGAAAGATGAAGGTCCGACCCGCCCATATCTGTCATCTTTTTCAACAGATCAGGCAGCGTCAGTGTTGAGGCGGGGTTTGCTTGCTCGTTGCTCATAATGAAAGAGTGGGAGGAAACGTTACTAATTAATTTGAGGCCCTCAGCGCAGGACGAACGCGAGCCTTGAGCGAGTTGATCACTTTTTCCGATTCTTCTGCGAGTCGTTCCGCTTCGGGCATTGCAGAGTTGGTCGCGACGCTGTAGATCTTTCCATCGACCTCGGTGAAATAGAACATTCGCGATTGGACCTGGCCGTTGCGCGCCTGCGACTGCGCGACCACGACATATACCTGCTGGCCGCCGATGTCCTTCTGATAATCGTTCACGACCCAGCCGTTCTCGCGGATCATTCGATCGATCACTTCCCGCCGCAGGGCAGTGGTGGTAACGCCGCCGACGGTCTTGTTACGCCCGAAGTCGCTCGCGGTACCAACCGCCGGGCCAACCACGGAGATAGAAGCGGATCCGACCTGAATGCCGGCAGAATTGTCGACGCGGAACTGCAGCTCGGCCGGCGTCGACTGTCCGATGCGCCAGCCGCTCGGCGGCGGATCGCCGGACGGCAAAAGGGTCGGGGCCGTAGGGGAGGTCTCGACCGGAATTGCCTTGGCGACGGTCGGCGCCGGGCGCCGCTGAGTCGATACTTTCCTGCTACGCGATCGCTGTGCGGCCCGCGCCCTCGCCAGGCGGATCTGCCTCAGCCTAAGAGCGCGCTTTCGTGCCTGGAGCATCTTCTTGCGCTTCATCCGTGCGCGGTACTGTCGCCACCAGCGCTTCGAGTATTTCTTGTATTTCTTGGCCTGCTTTCGCTGCTTTCGCTTCTTCCTCGGTCCGGCCTCGGCAAATTCCGTGGCGAGCGGGATCACCGCTGCCCCGCCGATCAATAGTGCCAACGACAATGCGACTGCCCTAACTAACATACTTCCTCCAAACTCCTAGATGACCGTTTCCTTGACGACCTCTTCGATCGTTGTGATCCCCTCGCGCAATTTATAAAGCCCTGATTCGCGCAAAGTGATCATGCCTAACTCGATTGCCTTTCTCCGTAATTCCATCGCGCTGGCGCCAATGATAATAAGCTCGCGGAGCTCGTCCGTGACCTCCATGACCTCGTACAGGCCGACACGGCCCTTGTAACCGGTGTTGTTGCAGGCCGCGCAGCCGCGGCCTTTGAACATCTTCAGCCCGGCGGCTTCGCTCTTGTCGAATCCGATCTCGACAAGCCCCTCTACCGGCACCTGAAACTCCTCTTTGCATTCGCTACAGATGCGACGGATCAGCCGCTGGGCCTGAATGATGTTGACGCTCGTCGCAACGAGAAAAGGCTCGATACCCATGTTCACAAGCCGCGAAACGGTCGACGGCGCATCGTTCGTGTGCAGCGTTGAAAGCACGAGGTGGCCTGTAAGCGCGGCTTTGATCGCGATCTCAGCGGTCTCGAAGTCACGGATCTCGCCGACGAGGACGATGTTCGGGTCCTGACGCAGGAACGAACGAAGCGCGGCGGCAAAATTAAGGCCGATCTGCTCCTTCATCTGCACCTGGTTTATTCCCTGAAGGTTGAACTCGACCGGATCTTCGGCCGTCATGATGTTCGTCTCGGTCGTGTTCAACGTTTGAAGCGCCGAATAGAGCGTGTTCGTCTTGCCGGAGCCGGTTGGGCCCGTAACGAGGACCATTCCGTACGGATTTGCGATCGCCCGCTGGAATTTCTCGAGACTCTGCTGTTCAAACCCGAGGCGGGTCATGTCGAGCATCAGCTTCTCTTTATCGAGCAGTCGGAGCACGACCTTTTCGCCGAAAAGCGTTGGCAATGTCGATACGCGAAAATCGAGTTCGCGCGAACGGGCATCGACCTTGACCTTGATCTTGATGCGGCCGTCCTGCGGCAGGCGCTTTTCAGAGATGTCGAGCTTCGCCATGATCTTGAGCCGCGAGATGAGCGGGTCGCGGATCTTGAGCGGCGGGTGCATCACGTCATACAACACACCGTCGATGCGAAAGCGTATTCTGAAATCTTTCTCGTATGGCTCAACGTGTATATCCGACGCGCCGCGTCGCAGACTGTCGACCATCAGAACGTTAACAAGTCGTACGACAGGAGCGTCTTCGCTTGCCTTGGCAAGGGCCGCAAGATCGATCTCCTCGTTCTCTTCTACGACCTCGAAATCTTCGCCTTCATGCCCGCCGAACTCAAAACGATCGAGCGATACCTGAAGGTCGGAGTCGTGCAGTTTTTCCGCGACGGCCGCCGCCAGTCTCGCGCCGTGACCGTTCTTGCCGTTCTTGCTAACGCCAACCTTCTCGGCCTCGACCGCAAAGGCTGCGTCAAAGATATCGATCTCGCTCGAGCCGCTGTAGTATTTTCCGATCGCGTGGATGATCGAGCCTTCGGCGGCGATCACAGGCTCGACGTTAAGTCCGGTCATGAACTTGATGTCGTCCATGGCGAAGACATTTGTCGGGTCGGCCATGGCGAGCGTAAGCATCGCACCGGCCTTTGAGATCGGAAGCACCGAGTACTTGAGCGCGACCTCTTCGCTGATCAGCTTGATAACGTCCTTTTCGATCTGGAAAAGATCGAGATTGATCGACGGCACGCCGTACTGCCGCGACAGCACGGCCGTCACTACGTCGTCCGAAACATATCCGAGCTTGACGAGGTTTGAGCCCAGTCGTCCGCCGTTCGCGCGCTGGTACTCAAGCGTATCGCGCAATTGCTGCGCTGTGATCAGGTTCTCGCGAACAAGTATCTCCCCGAGTTTTGCTGACATTCCTGGTAGGCCGCTAACCTCTGAGCAGGCCGCGGTTCACGCGGGGCTTCTTTTAGAGGATGGGTCGGTCAAAATGCTAGTGAGGCTACGTTCAAACGATGCTAAACATCGTTGACACTTAATATTACTTTGTTGAACG
>CAZSOE010000241.1:0-4281 GCA_964608335.1 uncultured Chloracidobacterium sp. | reverse complement strand
CTGCAGCGACGCCTGCCGAAACGTGGATTCACGAACATATTTAAGAAGAAATGGCTCGAGATAAGCCTTGGCAAGATAGAGGCCAACTTTGACGCGGGCGATGAAGTGACGCCTGACATCCTGCATCAGCGGGGCCTGATCAAAAAGGCGAAGCACGACCTCGTGATACTCGGAACGGGAGAGTTAACGAAATCGTTAAACGTGTCGGCGCATAGATTTACAAAGTCGGCCCGTGACAAGATCGAACGTGCCGGCGGAAGCGCGACCGAGATCACCAAGGTGGCCGAAGCGGCTTAGTTCGTTGTTCGTAGCGCGGACGAGCGACCGACATTCTTATGGAAAAGTTTTTCAACGCCATCCAGAACATGTTCAAGATCCCGGAGCTCCGGAAGAGGATACTCTTCACGCTCGGGATGCTGGCGATCTATCGTTTCGGCGCGCATATTCAGGCGCCCGGAATAAACAGCGCGCAGCTCGATCGCGTCTGGGCCGAGGTGGCGGGCACCCTGCTTGGCGTGCTCGACCTCTTTTCCGGCGGCAACTTTCGAACCATCTCGGTCTTCGCGCTGGGCGTTACGCCTTACATCACGGCGTCGATCATCATGCAGCTCCTGCCCGTGCTCTCGCCGGCGGTGAAAAAGATACAGGAAGAAGGCGAGGTCGGCCGGCAGAAACTGAACCAGTGGACGCGTTATTCGACCGTCGTGCTTTGCGCGGTCCAGACATTCTTTGTCGCCACGTGGCTGGGTCGCAACCAGATCATTCCAGAGACATGGTGGGCGACGGCGATGATCGTCATCACTCTGACGACGGGCACGATCTTCGTGATGTGGCTCGGTGAGCAGATCACCGAACGCGGCGTAGGAAACGGAATTTCGCTATTGATCTTTGCCGGTATCGTCATCGGACTGCCGAGCGGGGTTATGACGGTCGCGGACCGCGTTCGTGCCGGGGACCCGATGCAGACCCTCGGGGTGATATTCCTGGTGGTCGTTCTTGTAGCGTTGATCGCTCTTGTCGTTTACGTCGAGTCGGCACGCCGAAATATCGCCATCAGCTACGCAAGCCGCCGTGTCGGAACGCAAACCTTTCGCGGTCAGGAAACATCGCTGCCGCTTAAGATCAATATGGGCGGCGTGATCCCGGTCATCTTTGCATCGTCTGTTCTGGCGATGCCGCAGACGCTTTTCTCTGCATTTCCGCCCGATCAGAACGATCCGAATTCGACATGGTCTCGCGTCTTTGCGTTCTTTCAGCAGTTTCACGGCGGCGATCCGTACTATGAGCTTGTGTTTCTGTCGCTGATCGTTGTATTCACGTTCTTTTATATAACGATCATCTTCAACACGGACGAGGTCGCTGACAACCTGCGAAAGCACGGCGGGTTTATCGCGGGCATTCGCCCCGGAGCGCCGACGGCCGAATACCTGAATTCTATCCTGACGCGACTTACGACGGTCGGAGCCTTGTATCTGGCGTTCGTCGCGTTTGTGCCCCAGCTCTTGCTTAGCGGCTTCAAGGTGGCGCGACTGCCGTTCATTGGCACCCCGATCGACAATTTCTTTGCGGCCACGCCGGGTCTGAACTGGATACCGACCGGACTGGGCTACCAGTTCTATTTCGGCGGCACGAGTTTGCTGATCCTGGTCGGCGTCGCGATGGACACCGTTGCACAGATCGAGGCGCAGCTCGTGATGCGCAATTACGAAGGCTTCTTAGGATCTGGCTCGCGCCTACGTGGCCGAAGAGCGTAGCTTAGTTTTGAACCGCGGAGACGCAGAGACGCGGAGGAAGATCATCTGATTTTTCTTCCCTCTGCGTCTTGGCGTCTCTGCGGTTAACGATATGGACAAGATCATCGTACTGATCGGGGCACCCGGAGCGGGCAAGGGCACGCAGGCGAGGCTTCTCGAAGAACGGCGGGGAATACCGCAGATCTCGACGGGCGATATGTTTCGCGAGATGAAGACGCTCGAAACGCCATTGGCACGCGAGGTCCAGGAGATAATGGCATCCGGTAAGCTCATCTCCGATGATGTCACGTATCGGATCGTCCAGGAGCGCACCGCGAAACCCGATGCCTCAGGAACGTATGTACTTGACGGTTATCCGCGAACCGCTGTGCAGGCCGAACAGCTCGAGGAACTGGCGCGCGAACAGGGTAAGGAGATCACGGCGATCGAGGTCGATGTGCCCCGTGACGAGTTGATGAAGCGGCTTACAGGCCGCCGTTCGTGTCCTGTCTGCGGCGAGATATACAACGTCTATTCGAAGCCGCCCAGGGTCGATGGGCGGTGCGACGAACATCCTGACGTCGAACTTATACATCGCGCCGACGACACCGAGGAAAAGGTGTGTGTCAGGCTCGACACGTATGACGAGTTGACCATGCCGTTGCTCGACTATTACCAAAGATCCGGCCGGTTGAAGAAGATCACCGGGACCGGTGACATCGAGGACATTTACCGCGAGCTCGAGGCAGAGATCTGACATGATCATCGCAAAATCGGCGAAAGACCTCGACAAGATGCGTGCGGCCGGCGAGCTTATCGCCGAGGTGCGCGAGACGCTGCGCGCGATGGTCAAGCCGGGCGTTTCGACGCTCGCATTGAACAGCGCGGCCGAAAAAATGATGCGCGATGCCGGGGCGATACCCACGTTCATCGGCTACAAGCCCTACGGCATGGTCCCGTTTCCGTTTGCCATCTGCTCATCGGTGAATGAGCAGGTCGTGCACGGGTTCTCGACCGAGGTCCCGCTGAAAGACGGCGATATCGTCTCGCTCGATATGGCCTGCACCCTCGAAGGGTTTGTCGGCGATACGGCGATGACGCTGCCGGTGGGCACGGTCGCCGATGAGTTGATTCAACTGATACGGGTGACCGAGGAGTGCCTCGATCGCGGGATCGCAGCCGCCCGAGCGGGGAATCGTGTTGGCGACATCGGGTGGGCCGTCCAGCAGCACGCCGAGCAGTTCGGCTACGGGATCGTACGGGACTATACCGGTCACGGTATCGGTCGGCGGATGCATGAGGCGCCGCAAATACCGAATTATGGCCGGGCCGGGACACGGGAAAAGATACGGGTTGGCTACTGTTTTGCTATCGAGCCTATGCTAAATTTGGGCACGCACGAGACCCGGACGCTGTCTGACAAGTGGACGGTGGTAACGCTCGACGGCAAGCCTTCGGCTCACGCCGAGCACACAATTGCGGTTACGGCCGAAGGTCCGGAGGTTTTAACATTGACAAAGGAGCAAAAACGTGGCGTCCGGACCTCGGAAGTGCCCGCGGGACTTGAAAAACGGGCGTCAACCCGCTAAAATCACTAGTTTGTCCAACTATCAGCAGGTCGGGCAATAGACGCTATGTCGAAGGAGGAAGCGATCGAGGTGATGGCTACCGTGCTGGAAACATTGCCTAATGCGATGTTCAAGGTGGCAGTTGACGATAATCAGCATGAGGTCCTCGCCCACGTTTCGGGCAAGATGCGAAAGCACTTCATTCGCATTCTGCCGGGCGACAAAGTCCTTGTTGAGCTTTCACCCTACGATCTGAAACGTGGGCGGATCACGTATCGGGATAAGTAGTGGATCGTGAATCGTAAGTCGTAAGTAAGAAAAGATTGTTTTCGTTATTCACGATTTACGATTCACGATTGACGGGAGTTTTGAGATGAAAGTACGGCCTTCAGTAAAGAAGATGTGCGATAAATGCAAGATCATCCATCGCAAGGGCGTTGTGCGCGTGATCTGCGAGAACCCGAAGCATAAACAAAGACAAGGATAGAATATGGCTCGTATTGCAGGAGTTGACCTACCGCCCCAAAAGCGGGCACAGATCGGGATGACCTATATTTATGGTGTCGGCAAGTCGCGCGCGACAGCCATACTCGAACAGGTAGGCGTTGACGTGAACACGCGGATCAAGGACATAAGCGAGGACGACCTGAACAAGATCCGGGCGATCCTCGACGCTGAAGGCGATGTCGAAGGCGATCTGCGCAAGCGCGTGCAGATGGATATCAAGCGGCTGATGGACATCGGCTGCTATCGCGGCCTGCGTCACCGGCGCGGTCTGCCGGTCCGCGGACAGCGAACACACACTAACGCTCGAACGCGGAAAGGCCCGCGAAAGGCCGCCGTCGCTAAGAAGAAAGCACCAGGGAAGAAGTAACTGCAAGATGCCAGATGCTAGTATCTGACATCCGGCATCTGATATCTGATATCTGATCGTATGGCTACAAAACCAGCAGCGGGAACTAAGAAGAAAACCTTCAAGA
>CAZSOE010000240.1:0-4285 GCA_964608335.1 uncultured Chloracidobacterium sp. | reverse complement strand
ACCCTCCCTACGGGTCGGGTTTCCGCCCTCAGCGGCATAGCTAGCGAGCGGAATCACGCGATCCGGAAGCTGCTTGAGACGCCGCTGGGCACCTGGCCGCCAGCTTCCGTCCCGATGCGCCAGGATTCTGACAAAACCAGCGGCGGTGCATCGTCGAACTGGTCACGGCCCGACTTCGAGACGGCCGTCGCCGAGATCAAAGAACTGATCAACGCCGGCGAATGTTATCAGGCCGTGCTGTCGCAGTGCTTTACGCGAAAGACGGATGCTTCGCCGATCGCGATCTATCGAGCGTTGCGGTCGCTGAACCCGTCGCCGTATATGTTCCTGCTGCGTTTTGGCGCGAAGACGATCGTCGGAGCTTCGCCGGAGATGCTCGTTAGATGCACTGGAACCAAACTTGAGTATCGCCCGATCGCGGGGACGCGGCCGCGTGGAATAACCCCGGAAGAGGATGAGCGGCTGGCCGACGAGATGAGGCGCGATAAAAAGGAGGTTGCTGAGCACCTGATGCTGGTCGATCTGGGACGTAATGACCTCGGTCGTGTAGCGGAATATGGGAGCGTAAAGGTGGATACGCTGATGGCGGTCGAGAAGTATTCGCACGTTCAGCATCTCGTCAGCGCTCTGTCGGCTGAGCTTGCGGACGGGAAAGATCGCTTTGCCGCGCTCGCAGCCTGCTTCCCTGCCGGCACCGTTTCGGGCGCACCAAAGGTGCGTGCGATCGAGATCATTCGCGATCTGGAACCGACGCCCCGCGGAGTTTATGCCGGCGCGGTCGGTTATTTCGATTATGCGGGCAATATGGACACCTGCATCGCGATCCGCACTCTCGTTATCGACAACGGCGTCGCGACGATCCAGGCGGGTGCGGGCATCGTTGCGGATTCTGTCCCTGCGGCCGAGTTCGACGAGACTGTGAACAAAGCAAAGGGATTGATGAAGGCAATCGACATCGCGGAGGGCCGCGAATGAACGAGGCAATTCGTCATTACACGAACGAATTTCGCTCGCGTCGAGATGTCTCGCCGTACGATGCCGAGGTCCTTTTCGACTCGATGATCGCCGAAGCGGACGAGGAGGCGCTGACCGGCCTACTCCAGGCGTGGGCCGCAAAGGGAGCGACCGAGGACGAGATCTATCGTTTTGCCTCGATACTTCGCGGGCGGATGAAGCGGGTCGATACCAAGGGCCTGACCTGTGTGGACATCGTGGGAACAGGCGGCAGCACTGAGAAAACCTTTAATGTTTCAACGGCGGCGGCGTTTGTGGTCGCGGGCGCCGGCGTCGCAGTTGCAAAACACGGCAATCGCGCCGCAACGAGCACATCGGGAAGCGCCGATGTGCTGAAGGAACTTGGCATTGCAGTCGATATCGAACCGGAGAAAGCTGAAGACAACCTGCACCGGTACGGCATAACGTTCATGTTCGCGCCCAAACATCATTCGCTGTCGCCTACGCTTGCAGCCGCGAGGCGACGCGTCGGTGCACCTACCATCTTCAACTGCGTCGGGCCACTGTGCAATCCTGCGGGTACACCGCACCAGCTGATCGGTGTCTGGGACCCGCGGCTGGTGCCGAAGATGGCAAACGTCCTGGCCCGACTTGGTACGGCGCGATCGTGGATCGTCAACGGACACGACAAGCTCGACGAGATCTCGCTCACCGACCACTCGACGGTCGCCGAGGTCACCGAATCCGGCGTTCGTTCGCGGCAGATCTATTCCCGCGATATCGGGATAGATTCGTTCAACGCCGACCTGCCGCAAAACCGTTCCGCGACCGAGAGCGCCGACATCATACGAAAAGTTCTCTCCGGCCAGCTGTGGGGGACAGATGCGGAAAAACTCGTGCTGATCAATGCAACTGCGGCCATATCGTTGGTAACCGGAAACGACCTGCCTGGCTCGATGGCGGCCGCGCGCGCGAGTATTCGGTCGGGCGAGGCGATGAAAAAGCTTCAGGTGCTGAGGGACGCGAAATGAAAGGCACGTTTCTCGAGACGGTCGTAGCAAAAACGCGCGAGCGTGTCGCTCGCACGAAGAGCGCTCACTACCTAAATGCCCTACGTTTGAAGGCCGAGGCGATGCGAAGCCAGCGCGAGGCGCATTGTTTTCGCAGAGCATTATCGGCATCTGAGCGAATCAACATCATCGCCGAGTTCAAACGCGCTTCGCCGTCGAAAGGTGTGATCAATGCACAAATCGATGCAACGGCCCAGGCCCGCCAATATATGTCGGGCGGTGCAGCTGCGATCTCCGTGCTGACCGAGCCTGAGTATTTTCAAGGCTCGCTCGACGAATTGGTGAAGGTCAGACAAGCCGTGGATACGCCGATACTGCGAAAGGATTTCATCGTCGACGAATACCAGATTGTCGAAGCAGCCGCCGCCGGGGCCGATGCTGTTCTGCTGATAGTTGCCGCGTTGCCGTCGAAGGAATTAGGCCTACTGCGCCGTCTCGCCGAAGACGATCTCGAACTTGACGCCTTGGTCGAGGTGCATAATGAGAACGAGATTCAGCGGGCTATCGACTCGGGCGCAAGCGTGATCGGCGTCAACAATCGCAACCTGAAAACGCTCGGCGTCTCGCTGGACGTGTCCCGACAGTTGATCGCAATTAAGCCGGTCGATGCGGTCATGGTCAGCGAGAGCGGTCTTTCAAGTCCTGACGAGATAAACGAACTTCGCTGGCTCGGGTTTGTCGGATTTTTGATCGGGGAATCCGTTATGCGCTCGGCTGATGCGAAGGGCGAGCTGCGAAAGCTGATAGGAGAAACTGTCAGTAATTAATAATTACTAATTAGCTAATTACTAATTAAGAAGACTCATGACAAAGGTCAAGATCTGCGGCATAACAAGTCTCGACGACGCAATTGCGACGGTCGACGAGGGCGCGGATATGATCGGGTTCAACTTTTATCGCGGGAGCAAACGGTTTATCGAGCCTAATAATGCGCGGAAGATAATAGACGCACTTACAAGAGACTCCGGCCATGTCGGCGTGTTCGTCAACGAGTCGATCAATGAAGTCGTGAGGATCGTAGACGAAGTCGGTCTCGATGGGATCCAGTTGCATGGAGGAGAAAGCAACGAATACGTGGCTGACCTGATGAAACGCACGAGCCGATTCGTGATAAAGGCTTTTCGAGTATCGAGTACGTTTGCTTTCGAGAAAGCGCTCGATTCGTCGGCAACGTACGTAATGCTTGACGGATACTCCCTGCATGAATTGGGCGGAACGGGCGTCGTCGCTGATTGGAACGTGGCGACCAAGGTTGTGTTCTGCCGACCTGAAGCAGTGTACCTAGCTGGCGGGCTGACTCCGGAGAATGTCGCTGAAGCCATCCGGGTCGTAAAGCCACACGCAGTTGATGTTGCGAGCGGCGTCGAATCATCGCCGGGAAGGAAAGATCCGGACAAGGTCGCGGCGTTTATCAAAGCGGCAAAAGCGGCTTTGCTCTAAAACGCGCAGGCAGACTGCCTGCGTTCCGACAGTTATGAACTACGAGCCGAACGAAAAAGGCTACTGGGGCGAGTACGGTGGGCGGTTTGTCCCGGAAACGTTGGTTGCTCCGCTTGATGAGCTGACGACGGCTTATCTCGCGGCTCGTGGTGACGCAGATTTTCACACCGAACTCGGCGACCTTCTCAAGAACTATTCGGGCCGGCCAACACCGCTCTATTTTGCACGGCGGCTGACTCAGGAGCTTGGCGGCGCGCGGATCTATCTCAAGCGCGAGGACCTCAACCACACCGGCGCGCACAAGATCAACAACTGTCTTGGCCAGATATTGCTCGCACGCCGAATGGGGAAGAAACGCATCATCGCCGAGACCGGCGCGGGGCAGCATGGAGTGGCGACGGCGACCGTGTGTGCATTGTTCGGGCTTGAGTGTGTCGTTTACATGGGGACTGAGGACATGCGGCGGCAGGAGTTGAACGTTTTCAGAATGCGGCTGCTTGGGGCAGAGGTTCGCGGGGTCGATTCGGGTTCGCGGACATTGAAAGACGCGATAAACGAGGCACTTCGCGATTGGGTGACGAATGTAGCGGACACCTATTATTTGTTGGGCTCGGCCTTAGGACCGCATCCGTATCCGTTGATGGTGCGCGAGTTTCAGACCGTGATCGGGCGGGAGGCGCGCGAACAGATCATCGCGAAAGAAGGACGGCTCCCCGACCTATTGATCGCCTGCGTCGGCGGCGGCTCGAATGCGATGGGATAGTTTCATCCGTTCCTGAACGATGACGTTCGCATGATCGGCGGCGAGGCCGGCGGACGAG
>CAZSOE010000239.1:0-4292 GCA_964608335.1 uncultured Chloracidobacterium sp. | reverse complement strand
GCGGCAGCCAGTTCACCGACGTGCTGCAGCGCAGCCTCGGGCTCAACTTCCAACAGGCCGAAGCAGTCAAACGCGGCGTCGTCGATGCCGTTGACGGGCTCGAAGAGAAAGCGATCGAGCCTTTGATGAACAACGTGACCGAGATCGTCGCGATGGAGATACAAAAGACGTTCGACTTTTATCGGGCGACGACCGAAGACAACGAGACGCAGGTCGGCAAGATCCTGATCTCAGGCGGCGGCTCGAAGCTCGCCGGGCTCTCGCAGGAGCTCTCGCAGCGGCTCGAAATGCCGGTCGAGGTCCTGAACCCGTTCCGCAATATCAAGGTCGACAACAAGAAGTTCGACCCCGATTACATCAATGAGATCGTTCCGGAAATGGCCGTGGCGGTCGGGCTCGCGATCCGGGGAGTATAACCAAATGATCAAGATCAACCTACTCAACTCTGTCACAGAAAGACAAAGCGGCGCAGCGGCGGCCGTCGACCGCAAGGTGTCGAGCCCCGGCTCGCGCCTCCTGCTGATGTCGATCGCAACCGCCGTCATTCTGACAGCCGTGATCGGCTGGGACGTCATCAGCACCCAGATGGCCAAATCCGACGCTGAACGCCAGCTTGACGAACAGAAGCGCATCGAGGCCGAGCTCCAGGTCGTGATCAACGAGCAAAAGGAGCTTGAGCAAAAGATCGCGAATATCGACGTTAGGATCGAGGCCATAAAGCGTTTGCGTGCATCGCAGGCCGGGCCGAGCGCGGTGCTTGACGCGATGCGTGAGCGGATCGCGATGGTCCCCGGCCTATACCTCGAAAGCGTCGAACAGGCAGGCGACAGCGTCGTTATCAAAGGCAACAGCCCCGACGAATCGCAGGTCACGCAATTCGGTCGCAGCCTCGAATTCTCGAACGGTCTCTTTTCGAACCTTAACATCGAAACGACGCGGGCCGAGGTCGAGAATAACGCTGCACCGCAGCGGGTAAGCACCGGCGGCGAGACACCGAAGGTCCAGATCGTCAATTTCGTCATCAAGTGCGCGTACACGCCCTCGAAGGCGCCGGCTCCCGCGGGTTCCGGTCCGACCACAGCCTCGGCCCAGCAGCCCGCCGCGGGACAGGGCCAGCCGCCGCAAGTCGCACGAAACTAGCCAGCCGAAAGCAAACCGAACAAGGAAACTGCAATGCTTGAGAAACTGAAGAATCTGAAATGGCACTTCCAGCTGATCATAATGGTCAGCATCGCGGCCCTGCTCTACGGCAGCGTCTGGTACTTCGTAACCAGCGAAACTCGAGCTGAGGTCGCAACGCTTAACGACCAGGTTGCCCAGCTTCGCGCCAAGAACGAGACGGCGCGTGTCGCAACGCAGCGTATCAACGAATTTCGCGCACTCTACGCAAGCAAAGCCGAGGAATACGAAGAACTCAAGGTGCTTCTCCCCGAGCAGCGGGAGATCACGAACGTGCTGCAGGGCCTGCAGGACACTGCGAACGGCAGCCGCCTGATGGTGATGCGCTTCAGCCCGCGGGACGATGCGATGCAGGACTCGATCATGGCAAAGCCGGTCGAGGTCGAGGTGCAGAGCAATTTCAACAACCTCCGCGCATTCTTCGAGGCCATGGCCCGCCTGCCCAGGATCGTCTCCATCACCGACTTTAAGATCAACCAGCTCGACAAGCAAAGTGAGGCCAAGACGATCCACGCGCAGTTCCTGCTTACGGCGTACTATGCGGCCCCGACCGATCTGAATGTGAAGCCCGGTCAACCCGGAGTAGCACCTGGCGCTCCCGGCGTGCCCGGATCGGCCCCCGGAGCTGCCCCGACCACCGGGCAGCCCGTCGCTGCGCCGCCTGCGTCCTAGAACAACCTCGCCGACCCCCGATCAACCGTCAAGAGAAAAGCAATGATCAACGAAATCAAACTTAGACGTCTCGCCTCGCTTGCGCTCGCGGCGGCCGCGATCATAGTGACCCACGGCAGCTTCGCGGAAGTGGCCGCGCAGCGCGACCCCTTCGCCAAGCCCGCGTTCATGCGGCCAAAGAGCACGGCTGCTCCCGGAGTGCGCGCCGCAGGAACAAAAGAGCCGGCGGTACCGGTGAACTACGGCCCGCCGTCGATCGAGGCCCGCATCGAGTACTTCAAGCGTCTTCGCGAACAGGCCGCGGCAAGCGGCCAGCAGTTGCCGAAGGTGACCAGCGTCCTCACACTCAGCGAGATGGCAGTGACCGGCATCTTCAAAACTCCGCGCGGATACGCCGCAATGGTCGAAGCGACGCCGATCAAGCTGTCTTACGCTATCTATCCCGGCGAAAAGTTCTTTGACGGCCAGCTTGTCGCGGTCGAAGAGAACCAGCTCGTCTTTCGCCGTGTGACAAAGGTTGGCGAAGGCAAGTTCGTCGCATCGGTCGAGAACAAGCCGCTCAGGAAATACTCGACCAAGGCCCAGATCGAGGGCACCGCACCCGCCGGGGCCTCTGACAAGCCCATCGAGACGGCGAAGACGGACACCGCACAACAGCCGCCTGCGTCCACCGCAAAGGGGCCAGCCAAGCCGCCATCGAACCCCTTCCTCTCGCCGGTCGACGAGATGAACAACATGCCGGAAAAACCTCAGACCGAGGAAAAAGGCAAGAAGGCACCGAAGAAACCGGTCAAGGTCGCGGCGAACAAGCGCGGACAATGACGATGTCAAAGATCATTCTTCCCACAACACGCAAAGTTACGAACAGCTACGGAGGAAACATGACTTCTCTTACCCCCAAAAGCAGCACGATCCGCAAGATCGTTCTGGCTCTGACCATCGTTCTCGGCATAGTCGCCGTGGCGGCCGGCCAGAAGGTCGAGCCCGCGTCGCAGGGCAAGCATTACGGCGAGCCCGGCTTTCGCGGCGAGCCGATCAGTCTGAGTGTGGTCAACGCTGACATACGGGACATTCTCAGCTACATCACCGAGCAGTACGGAATAAACTTCGTCATAGACAAGTCGGTGAAAGAAGTGCCGGTGACGGTCAAGGTAAACGACGTTCCCTGGAACATCGCACTTGATTCGGTGCTCCAGTCGCAGGCACTGGGTGTTCAGGTGAACGGAAGCATCCTCCGTGTCGCCGATGCTAAAACGCTTGCCGACGAAACCGAAGTGCAGAACAAGATACGCGATTCGGCGCTGGACACGTCACAGCTTCTGACCGAGTTCGTTCGTCTCAACTACGCACGCGCTTCCGGCACCCTTACCGGCGACGGTGGCGGAAACCAGTTGACCGCGGGAACCGCGACCGGCTCGGGCGGAGGCCCTTCGGCCGGCGGCTCGGGTTCGGGCGGGTCCGATCAGGGCATCCTGGGTATCGTAAAAAAACGTCTTTCTCGCCGCGGCACCGTTGAGGTTGACGGCCGCAGCAACACGCTGATCATCACGGACGTCCGCCAGAATATTGACGCGATCAAGCAGCTCATCGCCCTGCTCGACCAGCCTGAGCCGCAGGTCGAGATCGAGGCGCGCATCGTCGTTGCAACGCGAAACTTCAGCCGCGATATCGGTGTGCAGCTGGCGGGTCTTCTGCTCGGCGCACGCGGCAGTGGAGCGTCAGCCGGCACACTCCCGGGTGCGACGACCTCGCTGCCCGTTCCGACCGGCTTACCTATTCCATCGGTGAATAACAGCTTGGCGTCACAGATCGCGAATACCGCCATCGGCCTGACGACTGGTGTGTTCGGTACGGCGCAGCTCAGTGCGTTGATCACGGCCGGCGAACAAAAAGGCCAGGCCAAGGTCATCGCCACACCACGCGTTACGGCACTTAACAACCGTGCCGCCGAGATCAAGAGCGGAACAAAGATCCCGATCACGACCGTTCAGCCCGGTGCGGCCGCGGGCGGGGCGGTGATCGCAACGACGACTTATGTCGACGTGCCGCTGCGGCTCGCGATCACACCGCAGATCACGAACGAAGGCACCGTTATCCTGAATGTCGTAGCCGAGAATGCCTCGACCGCAACTCTGGCGGCGGGCGTCGCACCGGCGATCAACTCGCAGTCGATGACCACTCAGGTTACCGTCCCCGATGGCGGAACGACCGTTGTCGGCGGCGTTCTGTTTGACGACGAACGCGAGAATCAGGACCGGACACCCGGTGTTTCGCGGATCCCGCTCCTCGGCAACCTCTTCAAGCGAAAAGCGACGCAGAGGACAACGAACGAGATCCTGTTCTTTATCACGCCGCGCATCACGCGCCCCGACTATGCCAAGTCGGCCGCACCGAGCGCGACCACGATCGTCCAGCCGGTGCCGATGGGCAATCCGCCCTCG
>CAZSOE010000238.1:0-4321 GCA_964608335.1 uncultured Chloracidobacterium sp. | reverse complement strand
CGCGGGCGGTTACAAAAACCTTTTGAGCGTTTTACGCAACGCCTTGCGGGCCCGCCAGTTGCGGACCTTAACATTTGCTTCGGACACGTCCAGGAGCCGGGCGATCTCGGCCACTGTCATTTCTTCGAGATAGAACATCTCGAGCAGCGCCCGGTCCTCGGGCTTGAGGTTCGAGAGCAGCTTTTCGGCCAAGTCGCGATCGATCAACGTTTCTTCACCATTACGCGGCTCGTCGGCCCTAACGTCAAAAAGCATTTCGGCCTCGTGTTCCGAAAGGTCACACGTCAGCCGCTCAGGCCGACGGTTTCGGTGACGCAGCCGGTCGATGCACGCATTTGCCGTGATCCGGGCGAGCCAGCTCGACAACGACGCCGCGTACTCGCCGCGAAAGGCGGACATCTCAACGAAAGCCTTTGCAAAGCTGATCTGGATGATCTCTTCGATCTCGTCCATGCGGCGAAAGTAGCGGCTCGCGATGATAGCGACCAATCTCTTGTATCTCTCAAATATTTGTTCGAAGGCGGTCTCATCGCCCGCCAGGACAAGCTCGACCAGTTGGTTATCCGTGCGCTCGGCGCGCACGTGCGCTCCTTCGGCGTCGCTTTCCGAAGGGTGTAACACTCTGGCGTCTTGCAAGGCGGTCGGGTAGCTGCTCATCAAAGAAACTCGCGTATCACGGGCCGTCGAAACTAAGAGACGTCGGTCCCGACGGCCGGGTTACCGTTTTTGTCTTGAACTTCCGGGGGTGTTTACGTGCGCGCCGGGGTCGAGGTTCTTATTTGCCGCTCTCGATAAGCAGTGTTCGACGTGCCTGGACGATCAGGCCAGGCCGTTTTGACGTGACCTCGATCTTTCGCTCCGCACGCCCGCGCGTCTCGACTACAGTAAGCTTTGGGACATAAGTGACGACGTATGACGAGTCGATCATCTTCGCAACGTACGTTGCTTTTTCGACCATTTCGTCAACCGAGGCAGGCAGGATAAATTCACCGTTCGTCGTCTCGGCCACTTTCTCGAGCTGTTCGCCTGCGGCTTCGAGCTCGGCCTTTCGTGCCTTCATCTTCTTGATAAGCGTGCGGTCGAGGTTGACAGTTGGGCCGATCTTGACCGCCGTCTGCTGGTCCTTTACGCCGGCCGGAAGCTGATCTATGACCTCGGGCGGCAGCGCCTTTCGCGGCGGGGTGTTCGAAGTTGTCTTTGTGCGAGGCTCGATGCTCTCAGCCTCCAAAGAGCTGTAACTTATGACGTGGACGCTGATGTCGGTCGCAAGTAGCCGTTGGATCGCGTCGAATTTGGCCGACGAGCGACCGAGACTATCAGTACCGTCGGTGATCAGGACGATATGCCGATTCTCGACGCCTTCGCGGAGCATAAAGCCGGTCGCCATCCTCAGTGCATCGACGAAGGCCGACCGTCGTCCGAAATTCGTGCGGCGGATCGCCGCCAGCATCTGGGCGCGGTCGGTCGTCCATTCACCTACGATCGCGGGCTTGTCCGCGTACTGCATGATCGCAACGGAATCGCCGGGGCGAAGCGATTCGACAACGCCGCGAGCGACCTTACGCGTGTTGTCGAGGGACTTGACCGACCGGAGCTCGCCCCCAGTGTCCATCACTATCAATACACTCGCCGGCAGCCGCAGCACGCTGGCGGGTTGATGAAGGATATTATTCTCGACGATCACAATGTCGTTTTGCGTAACGTCTCGAAAGAAATTGCCGCCCTCATCGAACGCAAGCACATTGAGTTTGATCTCTTCCGTATGGACGCGAAGCGTCTCGTCCTCACGCATGGGCGTAGGCGTCGGCACGACGCGGCCGCTCTGGGAATAACCAGAGACGCACGCTAACAGGCTGACGCTCAACGAGATAGCTATTCTCAGGTAGGACTTCGAAGAGTGCATTGTTATCTAGGATGCTGAGTTCTCGCCAACCTTTGCTTGCCTACAGGCTCGGAAACTCGTCCACAAAATCCAGCAGACGTCCGGCGTATTGGTCGAACCGTGGGCACTCGATCTTGTGCGGAGCGAGCAACTCCTGTTCTACGGTGGTGTCGTAAAACTGAGAAATAAAGAAGTAAGGAACGCCGTAATGTGGCAGGCCAGTGATCGGAGGCGATATTCTCAAGCCAAGGAACCACTCGACGAGCCGTGGCGGCGGAGTGAATTCTGATTTCCGGCCCGTCATTTCCATCGAGAGGACGTCAAAAAGCTCGGCGGTTGTTAACGGCGATGGATCTGCAAGTGCGACCGTCCTGCCGCGTGCCTTCGGATCGCGCGACAAGGCGGCTATGCCGTCGACCACGAAATCGACCGGCACCAGATTGAGGCGCACCTGCATGTTGCCGACGTTAAAGACCCTCAGGAGCGCCGGCGCTTTTCGCAGGTAGTGGATCAGGTAATAGATGCCGTCATACTTCGACGTCTCACCGGTTGCCGAATCGCCGACGACGACCGATGGCCGATAGATGGTGACGGGCAGCTGATCTTTCAACCGTTCGACCTCGATCTCGGCGAGATACTTGGTTTCTTCGTAGTGATTGCGAAAGCCGGCCGCATGCTCAAGCTCGGTCTCGAGTATGGTGCCTTGCCGCTTGCCGGCAACGTAGCAGGTCGACACGTAGTTGTAACGCCTCAGGTCCTTTACCGATTCCGCAAAGGCGTTCACGTTCCTGGTACCCTCGAGATTCACCTTGTATGCGACATCCTTTGCAACGGCAAGATCATATGCGGCAGCAAGGTGAAAGATATCGGTCGTCTCGAAGCGGATCGTTTCGAGGTCGTTCTCCGGAATGCCCAGGTCCTGGAGCGTGATATCGCCTTCGACGATAACGAAACTCTCGAGGCGGGCACCGGTCGCCTCAGCGATGTCCTCGATCTCGGCCATCGCCTGCTGAAGGAAAGTGGGCTGTACGAGCAGGAAGAACTGCGTTTCGGGGCCCGCGAGCCGCTCGACGAGCCGGCCGGCGATAAAACCCGGGAACCCGGTTATGAAAAATGACTCACGATAAAGCATATTCGCTGCTTAATTCTACCAACTTGCCCGCGTCGCGGCCTCGGCCCGGTCCTCAGAAAAGCGCTGAAAAAATCGTTTACTTCGTTGTATTCAATATGTTAGATTTGCCGAACGCTCAACAGGTATGCGGATACAGGAGATGAGATCAGGCCTTGCTTACTTGCGTCGAAAGACGCGAGAAAGGACTGCTTTTGACCGAAGTCCGTGGAACACGCGAGTGACCGAACCCGAAACGGCTGTTCAGCCGAGCGTGGTTTGCGAACTCGACCAGCCGATCTGGACGGTCGTTTCTTTCTCGCAGATCGAGGCCGGCGGGATGACGTACGCGCAGGCCGACAAGCTCATGTCCGAACTTGATGTCCTCGGTGTCGCGGGATTGTGCATAACCACTGACAAGGCCGCCGCCCGCACCTTTCACTAGAATTCCAGGACAACTTTGCCAAAACTCGCGTTTGATGCGAGGTAGCCGTACGCCTCGGCGACGTCGGCGGCCGGAAACACGCGGTCGATGTTTGACGCCGCTTTGCCATCGGCCAGCAACGGCACAACGTCGCGCGCGAACGCGGCAACGGCAGCTGCCTTCTCTTCAGCGGTCCTGCTGCGAAGTACCGTGCCCATGATCGACGCGCGTTTCTGCAGGGCCGTGCGCAGGTCAAACTCCACGACGGATCCGGAGGTCAATCCGACAAGCATCAGCCGTCCTTTCTTTGCGAGCGACGCAAGATTGTGCTGAAAGTACGCCGCACCGACCAGGTCGAGTATCACGTCGGCGCCGGAACCGCCCGTCGCCGCGAGTACCTCGGCCGTAAGATCGGTCTCGCTCTCGACCACCATGCCGTGATCGAGACCGAAAGCGAAACACCGCTCAAGCTTGCCCTCGGTCCGCGACGTTCCGACAACCGTTGCGCCGCGAGCCTTTGCGATCTGCAGGGCGGCAAGACCGACCCCGGAGCCGACGGCGTGAATGAGTAGCGTTTCACCCGCCACGAGTCCGGCCTGCGCAATGATCGCATCGTGGGCTGTGACGAAAGCCTCGGGCACGGCGCCCGCTTCGATAAGTTCCAACTGCGTCGGGACCAGCGTGACGAACGCTTGATCGATCGTGAGCAGCTCGGACTGCGCTTCCCCGGCAGTTATGCCGAAAACGCGGTCGCCCGGCCGAATGTTGGCGACCGCAGAGCCTGTTGCGAGGACCTCGCCGGCAAATTCCAGACCGTGCCGGTCTGTCGCGTAGCCTTCCGGCGGCGGATAAAGCCCCCGCGCCTGCAATAGATCGGCGCGATTCAGACCGGCCGACCGCACTCGAA
>CAZSOE010000237.1:3236-4325 GCA_964608335.1 uncultured Chloracidobacterium sp. | reverse complement strand
CAAATCGATAAGATCGATAGTGCCCGCGTTCCGTCGTTGTAGGGTTGACGTATTCGTGCGAGGACCTCTCGACAGCTTTTCTTGTAACTCGAAGGCGTTTGAGTCGGTTGGCTTCGGAGGTGCTCACCCTCGTCCGCGAAGCGCGCCCTGTGCCTGGTGGCAATCTCGGGGTATTCTTAGATGTGCCTATTTATGCCTATGCGAACGCTGAAAACCTGCCGGATGTTAGTACTCGCGATCTTGGTCTTTCCGCTTCCGGCACTGGGGCAGGATGAGGCGGTGAAGGTGCCGGATGAGGTTAAGGGGTTTGTCGAGAAGGGCAAGGTCGTGGTGGCGGTTGAGGCGGGGGACCTGAATGGCGACGGGCGGAAGGACCATGTTTTGGTCGTGAGCGAGATCGTGCCCGAGAACGCACCGTATGAAGAAGGTGCCGGCGAGCGTTCGGTGCTCATACTCATTCGCGATGCAAACGGGAAGCTCACGCTCGCGGCGCGTAATAACCTCGTCGCGATGTGCCGGAACTGCGGCGGGGTTTATGGCGATCCGTTCGCGGGTGTAGCGATCAAGGGCATGCGATTTACCGTCTCGAACTACGGCGGGAGCAACTCTCGCTGGGCGTACGACTATACGTTTGCCTACTCGCGCCGGGACCGCACGTGGCAGCTCGTCCGGGCCGAGGAGACCACGTTTCACGCACTCGACCCCAAACGCACAGAGAAAAGACGCATTTACACGCCGCCGAAACACTTTGGCCTGATAAACTTCGCCGACTTTGATCCGGACGATTATCAGGGAAAGGGGAAGAAGTGAGAACCGAGAACTGAGAGTTAGAGGACTCAGGAAATTTTTCAGGGCTACCACCCCGTCTGTCCCGACGGATCGGGACATCCACCCCGCGTTCTGGCGTGCCGGACGAGGGCGTCCGGGCTCCCGTGCGGCGGCGGCTCTCGGTGGGCGATGAGAAGTGAGAAGTGAGAGATGAGGATTGTGGCGGCCGCGGGGTTGCGTGCCGGACGAGGGCGTCCGGGCTCCCGTGCGGCGGCGGGGGTTGGGCGATGACAAGTGAGAAGTGAGATGTGAGAGATGAGA
>CAZSOE010000237.1:0-3136 GCA_964608335.1 uncultured Chloracidobacterium sp. | reverse complement strand
TGAGAAGTGAGATGTGAGAGATGAGAGCCGAAAGCTGAAAACCGAATTACCTATCCGTGTAGGGTGTTGATTCTGAGATCATTTCGATCCAGAGTTTTAAGGTGAGGTCATCGCGGGTGGGATCGCCGAGGTACACGCGGAGTTCGTCGCGATATCGCTGTTCCAGGACCTGAATATCGAACGGGACGACGCGGGCCAGGTGTTTGACGTCTTCACGGTCGCGCTCGGTGTTTCTCTCGATCTTGGTAAGCGCGATGTCGTATGGATCGAGGGCGAATAGGCGGAGATTATTGTAGGTATGGGCAAAGACCTCATGTAACCGGTCCACGTAATCCTCGGGCAGCGGTGCGACTCCGAGGGGGATCGAGATAGACCTTGTGTTTTTTGTGAAGCGGCGATCCCTGACCGGCGTGATCGATGAGTTTTGGGTCAAACCCGGCGGCGGTAAGAGCGTCGAGATCGCGGGTCTCACGCGTTGCGCCGTAGATGACGGTAACGACAAAGCCGCCAAGAAGATGAAATTGAGTTTCGCGCGGGACGAATGCGTCGATGTCCGCGAGAAACGAATTCCATGGTTCCGGCGGCGAGTTAGTCGGCATAGTGGTCGAGATACCTTGGCGAAAGGTCGGTGAGCAAGCGCCAGTGTTTTGCTTCCGCCGGCCGTTCGGCGGCAAGCCATTTTCGCTCTGCTCGGGTCATTGTCTCATTGCACAGTGTTCCTTCTCTTTCGAGTTTCGAATTCTCCAGTCTGGCTTCAACAGTTCCCAGTTTCTCGGCAGTTGACTGTTTCCCGTGCTTTTCAGCCATCCGCCGGGCAACACTGGTCACGAAGCCCAGGCGATTTTGCAGGTCGTGGAGTTTGGCGGTGCTCACGAGGGTGTTCCAATCCATGTCTGAATACCGCAATACAACCCAAGGAAGGGCTTCGACGAGACGAGCGTCACGTTTATCAGCATTCAGTGCGGAAAGCAGAACATCGACCGGATTCATTGGCCGCGACGGTTTGTAATGAGAGAAACCGGGGTAGCCAAGGGCCGAGAGGTCAGCTGTCAGCTGATCGTCAGATCTCTTGACTACGCGATGTGAAGCCGCATTAGCTTGCAACTCCGTCGGTCGCAAATGAAGCGATCTGGCGGCTTTGTTCCTTAGCTTCGTCGTTAGCGGCCGATCTCCATTCTCCAACAGAGAGAGATAAGGCTGCGAAACACCTAACGCGGCGGCCAGCCTTTTTTGCGTAAAGCCTCGCTTTTGTCGAAACCGTTTTAATTCATGTCCAGTCATACTGTCTATCGATCGTAACTAGATATTACAATCTTGTAATACTATAGGTAATATGTCTAAGATTGTCAAGAGTCGTTGCTAACCAGGAAATCATTCGGTTTCATGCACAGACGCAAAGGACGCAAAGGGCCGCAACGTAGAACACCGCGCGGATCCAGGGGACCGCCCGACACCCACCGAGCGGCGGCATTCAGTTGCGGGCGGGCTTTATTTGCGGTTTACTACGGGTTTAAGAAAGTATGCGTGGAATGAGGGGAAGAGATCGCGTGCGGTATGTCGTCGGGGTTGCGGGTCTGGCGGCAGTGCTGCTGTCGACGGCGGCGGCGCAGACACGGACGAGGCAGAGCAGCAGGGACGGCGAACTTTGGCGACAGGTCGAGGTCATTCGGACCGCACATGGCGTGCCGCATATCAGGGCGCAGAATCTGCGTGCTGCGGGCTACGCGCTCGCGTGGGTGCAATGCGAGGATTACGGCACTGCGACGCCGATGCGGATACTGTCGGTGAGCGGCCGGCTGGCGTCGGTCACCGGAACGGGCGGCATCGAAACGGACGTGCTCTACCGTCGGCATCGAGCGTCGGCCCAGGAATACCTGCGGCTGTCGAAGGATGTTCGCGACGTTTACGAAGGGTTCGCCGCCGGCGTCAACCACTACGTCGAGCTGCACCGAGCCGACTTTCCGCGCTTTATGCCGAGCGACTTCTCGGGACAGGATGTGGCGGCGGGCGACATTATTCCGCATTCCCCGCGCAAGGAGCGCGACTTTTTGAATCGCATCGATCCGCAGCCGACGCCGACTCCGCAGGCGGCTTCGGGGTCGTCGGCCGAGGGCGATACGGGCGACGACGGTTCTAATGCATGGGCCTTGGCGCCGAGCCGGACAAAGTCGGGCCGAGCGATCCTGCTCCGCAACCCACATCTTTCCTGGAACGCCGGCTACTACGAAACGCAGATGACCGTGCCGGGCGTCGTCGATTTTTACGGAGACTTTCGCATCGGCGGGCCGTTCACCGTCATCGGTGGGTTCAACCGGGAACTAGGCTGGTCGACGACGAATAATTCGCAGGACCTGGACGAGATCTACTCGATGGATGTCGACCCGCGTGCGGCCGACCGCTACATGCTCGATGGGCGCTCGCACCCGCTCGAGCGCGAGTTGGTGAAAATCGAGTTTCGCAATGGCGAAGGTCTCTCGAGCGAGACGCGCGAGGTTTGGTCGACGCCGTATGGACCGGTCATTCATCGGGCTAACGGGAAGATCTATGTTTTTAAGTTTGCCGGCGACGGCGAGATCCGCGCGGGCGAGCAGTTTCTGAAGATGATGCGCGCCCGCTCGCTCGCCGAGTGGAAGCAGGCGATGAAGATGCGCGCGCGTCCGACGTCAAACTTTACATACGCAGATCGCGCCGGGAACATCTTCTTTATATGGAACGCGACGCTGCCGCTGCTGCCGCACAAGCCGGGCGCGGAAACCGCGGCGACGCATGTAACTCGCAGCTCGGAAATGTGGATGAAGTACGTGCCCTTCGAGGAACTTCCGCAGGTGCTCAATCCGCCAGGCGGGTACGTGCATAACGAGAATAGCTCGCCGCACTACACGAACGTTCGCGGGACGATCGACACACGCAACGCGTATCCCAATTTCGAAGAGCCTGAGTTCAGTTTGCGAAGTCAGCTCGCGCTGCATTTGATCGGCGGCGACGACAAGTTCAGCCTCGACGACATCTGGCGGCTCAAGCACAGTTACCGAATGCTGACGGCCGATCGCGTCAAGCCCGACCTTATCGCCGCGGTCAAATCGACGAACCCGACGGGCGAGATCGCGTCGGCGATCGAACTGATCGAGCGGTGGGA
>CAZSOE010000236.1:0-4349 GCA_964608335.1 uncultured Chloracidobacterium sp. | reverse complement strand
TCGACCATCGGCGACGTGACGTCGTTATGGCCATCAACGACGATCGCGCTTCGGTGCAGGCGCAAGGCGCGGGCCCATAGCTTCGGATCGGCGTCCTTTGGCATCGTCTGGGCGAACGAGCTGAGCGCAACGAATAAGACAAGTACGAAAGTAGGGATCTTTATCATAGGGTTGACCTATTCTAACCGCACTCACAGGCCGAAACAAAAAGGGAACGGCCCTGCGTGAGGGCCGTTCCGATCGGGGATCGGCGGGAGAGAACCGCGTCCGCCAGTCGGCTAAAATCCGAATCTAAAACTGACCGAAACACCGCTTCGGCGATACGGCCGGTACGAACGGTATTGCGGATAGCTGTAATACCTGGCAGGCGAATATCGCGTGTAATTTCGCCGGATGTACTGCGGTTGATACCGGCTCGTGTAGTATCGCGGCGAATACCGCGTGTAACGCTGCGGGTAGCTCGAATAGTATCGAGGCTGTTCATAAGATACGTAATACCGCGGCACCGCCCTGTAAACGATGTAGCGGCCGCGAGCCCGGCGGCCTCTGTCGGCCTTATACCATCCGAGATGACGGCCGTTGTCCACCCGGTAATACTTGCCCCGCTGCGCCTGGGCGCTCGTTACGGCAAGTCCCATAACGAACGCAAGGCCAACTAAACTGATACCTAACTTCTTGAGAAACATGAGAGTTCTCCTCCTTTTGAATTTGAGAGTCGGAGAGAGTTTTTAGCCTGTATCGGTCGGATGCGAAGGCTCGGGCCGCGGGTTGTCAGAAAAATTGTGCTCAGTCCTTCAGCCAGCCGAAGATCGCGTCGACGGTGATGTCGCGGTTGGTTTCGTAGATGGCCTTGGTCAGGGGAATGTTCATCGGGCAAACGCGGACGCAGTTCTGCGCGTTCCCGCAGTTTGTGATGCCGTCGTCACCGAGCAGGCCGTTCAGGCGATCTTCCCTGGTGATCGATCCGGTGGGGTGCATGTTGAAAAGGCGCGCCTGTGCGATCGCCTGCGGACCTATGTAGTGGTCGTCACCGTATTGCGGACACGCTTCGAGGCAGCAGCCGCAGGTCATGCAGCGGGAATAAGCGTAACGCTCCTGGGCGGTTTCATTCGGGATATGCGGCCCGGCACCGAGATCGTACGTGCCGTCAAGCTCTATCCACGCCTCGACCTGTTTGAGGTGATCGAACATCTTCGAGCGATCGACCTTGAGATCGCGAACGTTCGGAAATTTTGACATCGGCTGGAGTGTCACCGTGTCGCTGCCCGACGCGAGCAGCAGATCGTCGATCAAAGCCGAACATGACTGCCGCACTTTTCCGTCAATGATCATCGTGCAAATACCGCAAACCTGTTCGAGACACGACATGTCCCAAACGGGCGGCGTTGTAACTTTGGCATCGACGGTTATCGGATTCTTGCGCACATCCATCAACGCTGAGATAACGTTCAGATTGCGACGATAAGGCAGCTCGAACGTCTCAAATGTAACGGGGGCGCCGTCCCGTTCACGCCGCTGGATCTTCAACCTGAATTTTGCTGGCGGGTTCTCGAGCCGCTGCCTTTCGTGAGTGCTCATATACTCGAATATATCAAGTCGATCCGAGTTCGTCTTGTCGAAGAAGTCGCCGCTAGCTCAGACCTGACAGATCAAAAGCGAGCTCCGAGTCTGCTTAAATGCTGCTCGAGTATGCCGAAGTCGTCGATCAAAAGAGCTCGTGTCTTGCGGATCTCGGCAACGAAGGCCGGATTTCGAGTGCCGCCAACCCAAAGTTCTATCTGGGCCGGGAGCCGTTCGGCAACATGCCGAAGATCGCTTAGCCCAGATTCCGCACCATTTGCGCCGACAAATCCGATTATCACGGCCTGAGGAGCCGTCTTTTGTGCCGCAGTCAGTATCTCGTCTGCGGGCAGATCCGCGCCGAGATAGACTACGCCGAGCCCGCCTCCGGCCGCCAGCATAGCCGACAGAAGAATGCCGAATTCGTGATGCTCACCGCTTGGAGTCGCAAAAAGAAGCTTGCTCGCGACAGACCAGCGCCGGTGGAGCGGGATAAGTCCGCCCATAAGGTTTCGAAGCAGTGATGAGGTCATGTGTTCCTGCGCGATGCTAAGCCGGCCAGCATGCCAATCTTCGCCGACGTCGTTCATTAAAGGCAACGCAACCTGATGCACCATCTCTCGCGGCGGCAGGATCGCCGCGAGTGACGACAGCTCGCGCTCGGCCACCGCGTAGTCCATGTTCCTGACGGCGGCAAGAACGCCTTGATGGGACACTTTGAAGCGACGCGAGGCGGGCGTTCGATGTTCCGCGTCAGGCCCTGCAGCGGCGATCAGTTCCCGAAGCTCCACGTCGCTCAGAACCGCGAGTCGCCCTATCGCGTGCCCTCTGCGAACGGCCGCGTTCAGCAGCTGAAGCCGCTCCACGTCCGCCTCGGTGTACATGCGCCCACGGCCGTCTCGCTGCGGAGTCACCGCGTTATATCGGCGTTCCCATGCGCGAAGCGCATCGGCGCTGATGCCAGTTAGTTTTGATACCGCGCGTATGGGATACCGCATGCTCTTCATAATATTTACCTGGCCCGTATCTTTAAAGCGACTGACGGGTCACAAGGAGGCGGGCCGTATCATAACCTTTGTCAGACGCCCGCGACACTATAGACCTAAAAACAGCGTCGTCCATATGCGACGAACGCGAAAGTACCCAGAGATACTTCCGGTCGGGGGTGCCGACGACCGAATAGCTGTAGTCCGGCGCAAGCTCTATTATCCAGTAATCCCCCCACACCAGTGGTATCCAGCCGAGCCACGCCGGGGCAAAGCGGACCTTAAGCTTTGAGTTGGGTCCGCTCTTGTTAGCGAGCCGGGCGAGTCCTTCGGCCCTGGCCAACTTGCCATTCCGCCGTCGGCATTCGTTGGTAACCTTAAGTTTTCCGCCGTCGAGTTGCGAGTAGGTCGCAGTGACATCGCCTGCACACTTCTCCTGAAAGCTATTAGGCAGGCGCGCTATTTCATACCATTTTCCTTGGTAGCGCGAAACGTCGATCGACGGCACAACAGGAAGCTGGGCCCGATCGTCCCGGGACGTCGCGGCCGTGGAGCCTGACAAAACAAAAAATATTATTGCGACCAAACTGCTACGCATAGTTCTCCTTCTGAAAAATTCGTCCGAGGTCTAGAATGTGTCCCATCTTCTCTTTCTTCGTTTGCAGGTAACGGAGTGCTGGTGCGCTCGCATCGATCTCGAGCGGAACGCGTTCGACCACCTGGAGTCCGGCCTTGCGAAGCGCGCGCACCTTTTCGGGGTTGTTGGACATCAGGCGGATGCGCGAAAGACCGAGCTGCCCGATGATCTCGGCGCATTGATCATATCGTCTCGCGTCGATCGGCAGACCTAGCCTCACATTGGCCTCGATGGTGTCGGCCCCCTCGTCCTGCAGGGCATAGGCTCGGATCTTGTTGACTATCCCTATGCCTCGCCCTTCCTGCTGCTGGTACACGATCATCCCCGCACCGTCGTCGCAGATCATTTGCAGGGCGCGATCGAGCTGCGGGCCGCAATCGCACCTCAGCGATCGAAATACATCGCCCGTGAGGCACTGTGAATGGACCCGCACCAGCGTCGCGCGGGAACGCCGCAGCTTGCCGCGCACCAGCGCGACGAATTCCTCGTTACTCCCGGTACTTCGGAATCCGAGGATCCTGAATCGACCAAAGTCGGTCGGCAGATCGGCCTGTGCCTCCAATCTTACTGAGTTACCAAATCGTGCTTTTGCTTCGAGCATAGGTTCATGTTTCTCCATTCGATTCCTCTAACGTCTTAATTATAGCCGCTCTGTCCATCTGATGTCAATCTATGTCTAAAAGATGTCAAAGAACTATCCTAGATTAATACTTGACAAGATCATTCGCACCAGTTATAGTGAAGGAGATGACAAAACGAAGATCATCGTGCAATGGGGGCGATTTGGCTACGTGAGAGCCCCTGGGCAATAGATAAATTAAAGGAGAACTGAAATGAATATAAGATCGAAGATCGCAACGTTGATGATGGTTGGTTTGATGGCTCTGGGGATGGGAGTTGATACGATCGCGGCCAACGACAACCCGGAAAAGAAGGATATCGTTGACACCGCCGTAGCGGCGGGCAGTTTCAAGACCCTGGCCGCGGCCCTCGAGGCGGCAGGTTTGATCGACACACTGAAAGGTGCCGGTCCGTTCACCGTGTTCGCCCCGACCGACGAGGCCTTCGCAAAACTCCCCGCGGGCACCGTCGAAGCGTTGCTCAAGGACAAACAGAAACTCACCCAGGTCCTGCTTTATCACGTTGTGTCGGGTAACGTGATGGCA
>CAZSOE010000235.1:0-4352 GCA_964608335.1 uncultured Chloracidobacterium sp. | reverse complement strand
CGACCTTGTTTCTGTGATAGCTTCGTCAAGACTTCTTACGTTTCCATCGAGTTGCATCTCGTAAATGGCATCCAGAATTCGCTTGAAATCGGGTCCGGGTTCCAGCCCCAATTCGATCAGGTGTCGTCCCATCAGGATCGGCTCGGGCGCCCGCTTCTCGACTTTGAGTGAACGGACCTTGTCGATGAACCACTCCTGTGCCTCCGAACCGAAGCGCTTCTCGGGCGGCAGCCAATCGGGATTGCGGCCCAGACTGTCGGCTTTGGCGACCCGATAAAGCAGGTCGGTCTCGACCTTGCGGGCGAGGCGTCGAAACGCACCGTCGCCAACCGGCTCTTTCGCCTTGTACCATTCGCCCGGCAACAAGTGATAGCGGACAAGCTGAATGACCTGCTGCCGGACGTCATAGCCATCGAGCGTGTAAATGCCGAGGCGGTCGAGAAACGAAACGGTCGGCTCCACACCCGCCTCATCGTGGCCACGAGAACGCGTACGTCCGTCAACAAACTCGGTAGTCGGCGGTTTGCCAAAGTCGTGAGCGAGAGCTCCGAGCATGACGGCAACCTGCCGGGGATGATCGAGGTCGTCGATAAGTTTGCGGGCTTCATCGACGACCATCATTGTATGCACGTCGACATCACCCTCGGGATGCCATTCAGCTTCCTGCGGCACGCCCACGAGCGACGTAAGCTCGGGAAATATCTGTTCCGCCACGGTCAAGTCGTAGAGCCACTTCAACCCGATCGATGGTTTTTGCGCCTTTAGTAACAGCTTCTCGAGTTCACCCCAAATGCGTTCGGCCGGAAGGTCGGTCACGTCAATGTGCTTGCACACTTCGACGGTTTCCGGTTCGATCTCGAATTCAAATCGCGCGGCAAACTGCGCGGCGCGCAGCACCCGCAGGCTATCGTCGCCGAAACTTTCGCGCGAAACCATTCGAAGAACGCCGCGTTCGATGTCGGCCCGGCCGTTGAAAGGATCGACGATCTCGTCGGTCAACGGATCCTTGAGAATGGCGTTAATGGTGAAATCCCGCCGCGAACACGCCTCTTTGAAGGACATCGACGGATCGCCTTCGATAACGAACCCGCGGTGGCCCTTTCCGCTTTTCCTCTCGCGGCGAGGGATCGAGACATCAAGGTCGCTCCCGACCTTATAGACCGTAAATGCTTCTCCCACAGCGTTTACGGGGCCGAATGAACTGAGGATCTCGCGGAGCCGGACCGGGTCGACGCCGTAGACCTCGACATCCCAGTCCTTCGGCTCGATGCCCATCAGTTCGTCGCGCACGCATCCGCCGTTGAGCATCGCCCGACCGCCCGCGTCGCCTACAGATTCAGCAAGCCTGATGACATTTTCCGGCAGCACCGACATAACTGATGATTCTGCCGTAGTTTCGGCCGCCAATCAACGCGGTGATCGCGAGCGGCTCAGCTTTTCAAATGGTAGGGAATGTTCGTAACTATGATCCGCTCCTTGAAGAGAAGAGCCGCCTTGAGAAGCAGCGAGCTTTGATTGTGGAGCAGATGTTGCCACCATCGCGCCGGCACAAACTCCGGAAGTACGACGGTAACAACGTCGTTTCCGTTTCGACGGCTGACGCCATTTATGTATCGCAGCAGCGGCCGTGTCAGCTCGCGGTATGGCGACGGGATCACCTCGAGTTTGACGCCGTATTTCAGCCGTTCCCAGCGGTCAGTCAGTTTCGAAGTGGCCTCCTCGTCCAGGTCGATATAGACCGCAGTGACGTTTTGCGAGATCGATCTGGCATATCGCAGCGCCGCAATGACGCCGCGATGGATGCCCGAGATCGGCACGACGACCGTGTGGTGAATCGGTTCCAGCGACTCGTCGATCGCCTCAAGCGAGAGCTGGCGCGCGACCGAGAGATAATGGCGATGTATCGCATGAAACATGATCACGAGCAGCGGGATCATCACGACAACCAGCCAAGCTCCGTGCATGAATTTTGTCACGACGAAAACGATCAGCACCACGCCGGTCGCTATTGCACCGATCAGGCTTATCGCGAGTGATCTTTTCCAGTGAACCGGTTCAGTAACCTCGTCGCTGACGAACCGCGGAGCCTTACTCTGCTCGAGAGCCAGTTGAACGTCCGGGAGCGCCGTTTCACCCTCTATCTCACTCCGGTGTATCGGATCGTCCAGGGTTACACCGCGCCTCACTCTTAGCCAATGCCTCACCATTCCCGACTGTGAAAGCGTGAACGATAGGAACACGCCGATACAATACAGTGGGATCAGACGGCTCGTGTCGCCTGCGAAACCAACTATGAGGAGCGACGAAAAGAGCGCGAGAATGACAATTCCGTTGGAGAACACGAGCTTATCGCCGCGATTCCCGAATTGCTTAGGTATGAAACGGTCCCGAGCCAGTAAGCTCGATAGGCGAGGAAAATCCGCGAACGCCGTGTTCGCCGCGAGGATCAGGATCGCGGCCGTCGCCGCCTGGACAAGGTAATAGAGCCAAAGCATCGGCCCGCTGAAAATGTACCGGGCGAATTGCGAGATCACGGTTTCGTTCTCGTGCGGGTGGACACCGTATAAATACGCCAGAGTGCTCGTGCCCAGGAACAACGTGCCAAGGAGTAAACCCATGGACAGGAGTGTGGTCGAGGCGTTCCTTGCTTCCGGAGCCTTGAACGCCTGAACACCATTTGAAATAGCTTCTGTACCGGTCAGAGCCGTGCATCCGTTCGAGAATGCTCCAAGCAGCAGGAAGAAAGTGAGCGCCTGGGGTTGATAGCCCTCAGCGAGTTTTATGTTCTCGCCAGGCGGCGCGACCGAACCACCGTAAAGCAGATATGAGACCAGTCCGTAGCCGATCATCACAAGGAACGAGATTATGAATACATAAGTCGGCAGCGCAAAAAAAGAGCCGGATTCCTTAACGCCGCGAAGGTTCGCCAAAGCGATGAACACTACGCAAGCGACACCTATCGAAATACGATAATCGATTATCCAGGCCAGGTTGGTCCCTTGAGCGGCCGAGGTGATCGCCGCGACGCCTGCTGCGACCGAAACGGAAACCGTGAGAACGTAATCGATCAACAACGAAGCACCGGCGACGAGGCCCGGGGTTGTTCCGAGATTCTCTTTCGCCACAATGTACGCGCCACCGCCGCTCGGATAGGCGTGGATCGTCTGCCGATAACTAAGCGTGACGATGCCGAGGAGGATGGCGATGGCGACCGAGATCGGTATGACGTATTGAAATGCGTCGGACTGGCCCGCGGCCGCGGCCACCGCAAGGACGAGAAGGATCTCCTCGGTCGCATAAGCATTCGATGAAAGGACATCGGACGAGAAGACCGCAAGGGCTACCTTCTTGCTGAGACGTTCATGAACAGCCTGCTCGGTTCGCAAAGCCTTACCGACCAGCATTCGCTTGAATCTTCCCAATATGTTCATATCTCAGTCCGTCGAGCGCCGAATAACATCGCCAGGCCGAAGCCCGGCGTCGCCAATGACTACGCACCTATCATTTCTTAAGGTCGATCTCGTCCAGGAACACCGATCCGAGAAGAAGTAGTGGAATACCGAGGATGAGCAGCGCGGTTCCAGCACCGCCGAACAGTGTGTCGCTAGGAATAATTCCATGCAGGACAACTGAAAGACACCCGGCGACCAGAGACGATATGCCGCCAAAAATGCCGAGCGATGCCAGCACCGAGCACACAAGCCGATTGAGGATCCGGCGCCGGAGTCGGCCACGCTCTCGGTTGGTCTGTTTGATCTCGCCCTTCATTGCTGCGGTCACTCCCATACGCCTCTGAGCGTAGCTGGGTCGGCGTAAGTTTGGGGTAATCGTTTCGTAAAGAATTCGTAAAAACCGAGCCTTCGACCCAGATGGGTTCTTTATGAAATCTTTATGATTTCCTTATGAGCCCTTTATACGGGCGGTTATAGACTCAATTGTGATGAGGCGCGATCGGCCGGTGGTCCGATCGTGCTTTAGTTTTGTATGACGGCAAACGGCAGGAGCGCCGGCCGCAAGGTCAGAGATTGGTTCATGAAGGGCATTCAGCAGGCGGAGGCCCCGTTTGCTGACAAGCCGGCCCATCACAAGCACAAGTGGTGGCAGGTAATGTGCCTGACCGGCGTCGATTATTTTTCGACGCTCGGATATCAGCCCGGCATCGCATTTGTCGCCGCCGGTGTCCTTTCACCGATCGCGACGTTCATCCTCGTTCTCCTAACACTCTTTGGTGCGTTACCCATCTACAGACGCGTGGCCGCCGAAAGCCCGCATGGACAAGGCTCGATCTCGATGCTCGAACATCTGCTCTCGCGCTGGAAGAGCAAGCTGTTCGTCCTGGCCCTGCTCGGATT
>CAZSOE010000234.1:0-4380 GCA_964608335.1 uncultured Chloracidobacterium sp. | reverse complement strand
GCCCGACCACGCCGAGGCGCGCGCGACCGCGGGCGAGCTTGCCGAGTGGTTTGCTGCCCACGAAATCACCCTCGTCGGTTCGCCGATCGAGGCCGGCGGCCGGATCGACCAGCCGGCGGACCTCGTCGTTGTTCTGGGCGGCGACGGAACGATGCTATCGACCGCACGGATGATCGGCGAGAGGGCGATCCCTGTCCTCGGGATCAACTACGGAGCGCTCGGCTACCTAACGGAATTTCGCATCGAGGAGATGTTCCCGGCCCTCGAATCGATCATCGCCGGCGAATACGAGATCGATCACCGCGTAATGCTCGACGCGGAGCATTGGCGCGGTGAGGAGCGGATCGCCCAGGGGCGCGTACTCAATGACGTCGTCATAAACAAGTCGGCGATCGCGCGGATCATCAGGATCGAGGTGAGGCTCAACGGACTGTTCGTCAACTCGTTTCGCGCCGACGGCCTGATCGTTGCGACGCCTACGGGCTCGACCGCCTACAACCTTTCGGCCGGCGGACCGATAATCTACCCCTCGATGAACGCTGTAGTGCTCACGCCGATATGCCCCTTCACACTCACAAACCGGCCGATCGTGATACCCGACCGCGCCGAGATCGAGCTGCGGCTGCTTGACGACGACGAAGGGGTCGTTCTCACATTCGACGGACAAACAGGCTATGCCCTCTCGGCCGGTGAGCGTGTTGTTATCAGAAAGAGCGCGACGACGTTCGACCTGGTTCAACCGTCGAATCGAAATTATTTCGACGTGCTGAGAGACAAGCTGAAGTGGGGAAGGTAGTTATCGGGCGAAGAGTGACGTTTGTTCGTCGGGTGCAGGCTTGGTTCCGTCAGGGAACCAAAGGTATTTGGCAAGATCGCACTTGGCGGCTGCGCTGAACGCAACACCCTCGGCCTCGAGCAATTCCTGCTGCAGGTTAACGGGCATCGTCAGTTTTCCGGTCGAACATTTTCCCTGCGAATTGATCACCCGCTGCCACGGCACGTCGTCCGCTGAGCCGTGCATCACGTAACCGACAGTTCGCGCCGTATAGCCTTCACCCAGGATCGCGGCTATTTGGCCATACGTCATCACGCGGCCACACGGTATCGTTCGAACGATCTCGTAAACCCGTTCACGATAAGCTGTTTCGTCGACCTTCATTAGCGGTTGAATGAGCAAATGTCTTGACTCAAGGCCCCTGTTGTATCATATTCTTAGCGCATCATGAAGAACGGCCTGGCGGTAAAAAGCCTTAGGTTTCTTGTCGGATTCGTGATCGTCATTCTCTCCTCGCTGCCCGCATCTTCTCAAAGTCTCACGGTAGCTGACGTCCAGACGATCATTGCTCAGGCTGTGTCCAAGGCCGTGGCGATGAACCAGCGCATCACGGTTTCGGTTACCGACAAAGAAGGCAATCTGCTCGGTACGTTTGCGATGACCGGAGCACCCGCGACGACGCTGATCCGAAGCGTCGGGCGGGCCGGGCAGGGACTCGAGAATCTTGTTGTTCCTGCGGCGGCTGCTTCGCACTCGAAGGCGGGAACTGCCGGCATCTTCTCGACCGGCGGCAATGCGTTCACTACGCGCACGGCGTCATTCATCATCCAGGAACACTTTCCGCCGGGGATCGACAACCGTCCGGGCGGTCCGCTTTACGGAGTTCAGTTCTCGACACTGCCGTGCTCGGATGTTGCGATCGCAGGATTGCCATTGGGATTGTCGGGCGATCCGGGCGGCATACCTTTGTATAAGAACGGTGTCGCGGTCGGCGGGGTCGGCGTCGAATTCGACGGACTTTACACCGTTGACCGAAATCCGATGGATGACGACCAGACGGCCGAAGAGTTCATTGCCGTCTACGCGTCGCGGGGCTTTGAAGCTCCGGCGCTTATCCGCGGCGACAATATTCTCGTCGAGGGTATACAACTGCCGTTTGCGAACACCGTGGACGGAACGGTCGTTCCCGCGATCGCCTTTGGGAGCCTGCCGGGCGCGGTCACGGCAATGATCCGTCCGGCGCAGCCGACTGATTTTGTTCCCGGCGTTCTTAACGGCGTCAACGGGCAATTCAGCTCGCGATTTCCGACCGTCGCCGGCTCCGCGCTCACGGCGGCAGAGGTGAACCAGATCCTCGGCGCAGCGGTGGCGACTGCGAACCGCGCCCGCGCCGCGATACGCCAGCCGATCGGCACGAACGCACGTGTTACGATCGCGGTTGTCGATACGGACGGGCGGGTGCTCGGCATCTTTCGCCAGCCGGACGCACCTGTCTTTGGCCTTGATGTTTCGGTCCAGAAAGCGCGCTCCTCAAACTTTTTAGCCCGCCCGGACGCAGGCGCAAAGCTGACCGCGGCGGGCTTCGGCTCGTATGTTACTCGCGCGTCGAGTGACGGCGTCGGCCTGAACGGCTCGATCGCGTTCAGCGACCGGGCGATCGGTTTTCTGCACAGGCCGCTGTTCCCGGACGGCATAAACAGCACAACAGCAGGCCCGTTCAGCACACCGCTGGCCGATTGGAGCCCATTCAATGTGGGCCTCCAACTCGATCTGAGCTCCGCGGCGCTGATCACGCCGCTTCCGCCGATCTGCCGAAGCGCCGCCATCGCGAAATGGGTTTCGGTCGCGCCGTGCCCCTGTACGACCGTTGCTGAGCTTCGCAACGGTTTGCAGATCTTCGCGGGCGGACTGCCGATATATCGCGGATCGACCTTGGTGGGCGGCATTGGTGTCAGCGGCGACGGCATAGACCAGGACGATCTGATCGCAGCCGCCGGAGCCAACCTTTTCGCGCCGCCTGATGCTATCCGTTCGGACAAGTTCTTTGTTCGCAGCGTTCGACTTCCTTTCTTAAAATTCCCGGCTCGCCCGTTCATCGACTAGAAGCAAGATGCCGTCCAATCGCGTGATCCTGTTGCTCGCCCTCTGTGTCCTCGCGGGTGCGGCGTTGGTTGAAGGTCAGGACCGCGGCATGCTCGAGGTGACCGGCCGCGTCAAGGTTGGCGGCAAGATCGAAAAGATCAAACGCAAGCGCTTCTATCTTTTTCGCGGCGGGCTCGAGGCGAACAAGACGCTGGTCGATAATATCCGCGCTTCGCGGCCCGTATCGCGCGACTGTTTTTACTGCAACGCAAAAGCAAGCCCGGAGTTGATCGCATGGCTTAAGGCCGAAGATTGCGAATCGCCATTCTGCCGCGCCATCGGCGCCGATGACGTCAAGAAGGTCCCTGAGTTTCAGGCCGCGTATCAAAAGGGGCTTCGCCAATTTCGCAATAAGCCGGACGTTGCGACCAAGTGGCTCACGACAAATCTCGACGCAACCCTTCGCGACGGTTTCTATCGCCAGCAGCGTTCCCAGACCGACACGATCCTCGGCGCGATCAAACCACTTCAGTCTTCGATGACCGACAGCGTATCGGTGCGCGCGATCTTTATTGATGTGCCGTTCAACCTGCCGGCAGGTAAAACGACCGAGACATTCTTGATCTCGAACGTCGTCCCGGTCGAGATCGGTGACAAAAGCTACGTATGGGCGTGCGAGGTCGAGATCGGTGCCAGCAAAAAGGTGACGCTCGCAGTGCAGGTGCCCGAACCGGGTAAGACGGTGCGCAAGTGTGCGGTGATCGTTCGCGACCTCGCGGCGTGTACGGGAGGAAGCTGTCCGCAAAGATGACCGCACGGACGCGCATACTGTTCGTTGCCGCCGCGATGATCGCCGGCTGGTTGAGCGTGCCCGCACAGGCGCAGCGCGGACGCGATCAATTCTCGCATTCGACGACGCAACATAAACGGCTTGAGTGCAGCGCGTGTCACAAGATGCCGACCGCCAACTGGACGACGGCCCGGGCATTTCCCGACGTTGCAGACTTTCCGGGCCACGCATCGTGCGTAAGCTGTCACCGGCGCGATTTTTTCCGAACGTCGTTCTGCGTCACCTGCCACACGAATCCAGGACCGCGGGGCGCAGCGAGGTTTCCATTTCCCGTGAGAACTCGCACCAGCGAATTCATCGCGATCTTTCCCCACAACGTGCATCAGGACGTCATCGCGCGGCATCAGCGGCGCGACGTCGCCGTCGGGCATTTTGTCAACGCCAGTTTCCAGCGCGTGGATGACCCGCCGCAGTTCAATAACTGCGCGATCTGTCATCAGTCGGGCCGGACCTTGCCCAAGACGGCCGACCGGACACCGCCTGTGACCGAGGCATTGGTCGGGGCCTCGCCCGATGCCTTTACGCCGAAACCTGCGTATTTCAAGGAGATGCCGAGCGGGCACACCACGTGTTTTGCGTGTCACTACCCGAACGTTAAACCTGCGGCCGCCTCGTGCGCCGGATGTCATTCGTTACCGACCGCCTACACGCCGTCCGGGGTCGTCCGGCGATA
>CAZSOE010000233.1:0-4385 GCA_964608335.1 uncultured Chloracidobacterium sp. | reverse complement strand
TGGGTGATCGAATTCTACGCAACCTGCGATAAGGAGAAAAAGGCGCTATGTGACGCTTTCTGGGGCTCAATTAAGATTCGGGACACCCCGATCTTTACTTATGGACGAAAGGCAGTTCCGATCCGAATTTCATTCGGGGATATAAAAACGAGCGCGGAAGTGGCCTGGGCCCTTCAGCAGAAGCCCTCGGACACCCGTGTCCAGATCATTCGAAAGGCGGATAAATCCTCGGCTACTGAGCGGTCCGAGTTGATTCGACGACCGATCACATTACGTCGGCCCTCGAGCTACTCGTACGGACCCGTGCGGCGTGGCTTCAAAGGGAGTATCAAATTTGACGTCGAGTTTCGGCGTGATGCAACGATCGGTGAAATGATCCTACTTACGGACGGCGTTCCAGAATCACTTGTCAAAGCAATTGCGACCGATCTCAAACGAACGAAGTTCGTGCCCGCGTCCCGAGCCGGTGAGAGAATCGACTTCATCGGGTCTATCGAATATCTGTTCTATTGACTGACGGGACGACCGAGATATTTCAGTTTACAGTTTCAGTTATCTCTTCCGCGGGGCGGAGCGAAGTTACGTTGTCCTTGTCGGTGACGATCAGCGGAAACTCTTCCAGCACAACGGCATTTGCGATCGTCTGGATCCAATAAGTGCCCGCGTTCGAGAAAACGACGTTTACAAAGAAGCTCACGTTGTCGGTAAAGCCGCCTTCGGCGAGATCGATGGTTGTGGGCTGCGAGGTGACGACGAGGTCCGTTTTGTCCGGGCCGAGTATCCTGACCTCGGTCTCGTGGCTTCCCGCACCGCTCCAGTGGTTGATCACGGCGAACTTTATCAGCGATACGGGCAGCTTCTCGACCATGATGTTCTGAAAAATGCCCATCAGCGAGATCTTATTACCCATCTCGATGCGCACGTCGTCGCACAATAGCGTGTAGACCAACTTGAGGTTCGGAATATTCATTCGAGCTTAGAAACTACCAACATTCTCACTTTTCCCTACCGAGAGGTCAAAATGTATAATCCGCTTTAAGGTCTCGGGCTATGCTGCTGTACGCTCTCATCGGTCTATCGCTGGTTCTTGTCGGCATCGCCGGTCTTCAATTCACGTATCTGTTCTGGGTCGACCGCTTGAATCGCGAACGAAGAAAGCACATGCACGACCTCGAGCGGCGTTATGCGCGGCTCGCTGCGCGCCTGGACGCGGCGGAAGGCCGGATCGCAGAGCAAGATGAGCTCTTAAAGAGGCTCGGGCATAATGACGACTCTGTTGAAGAAGCCTGGGCTGACCTGATCGACGAGAGGTGATCGTGCAGAAGCACGCGCGTCGCATGCACGAAGCCCGCGCGTTAGCAAGGGCTGAACACTCAGTCGTGGCCGAGTTAAGCCCCTTGCTCACGCGCGGGCTTCGGCATTTCTTACTCGTTCACCATGACTTCGACCGGATCGATGCTCGATGCTTTCCACGCAGGGTAGAGCGCTCCGACCAAACTACCGCCGATCGCAATAGCGACTGCCACAGCCACCCACCTGGCCGAAAACTCGAATGTCAGCCCGAACTCGCGCCCGATCAGGGCCGATGCCGCTAGTGAGGCCAGCCCACCGGCGACAATACCGAGGAGGCCGATCAACAGGGCTTCGCCCTCGATCGCGCCAATGATGAAAGGCTTCGAGGCCCCGAGCGACTTCAGTATTCCGATCTCGCGACGCCGCTCGGTGATCGTCGTGTACATCGAGAGAAGGACGAAAATGGTTGAAACTATCGCACCGAGGGCTACCAGCACTCGCAGAAAAGTGTTCAGCCCCGGAATACGCTCCGTCGCGTCTATGACCAATTCGCTGGTCAGACTCAGCTTGTTGCCCGGTAGGGCCTCGTTGATCCGTCCCGCAACCCGCGCCGGATCCTCACCGTTGCGAGCCTTGACGAGGATGTACGTGCACTTGTCAGTCTGAAGGGCGTCCTGAAGCGCGGCGAGCGACATCTTTGTGCGCGCTCCGGAAGGCGGGCTGAAGACGCCGACGATCCGATAGGTTTTGCCCCCGAACAACTCGTAATTGTCGCCAAGCTTGAGCCCGCCGTTCGAGATCTCGCGCTCGTCCATTATGATCTCGTCATTTGCGACGGGTGCGCGGCCCGCGACCAGTCCAAGGCCGTTCATTGCCGCAAACGGCTCCCAGTTGACACCGTCCACCTGCCGAATTCCCCACTGTCCTCTTGAGTCCGATGAAACGTATCGCAACACCGGCACTGTCGCCTCCACACCATCGATCTGCTGAAGGCGGTCGACATAGGCGAGGTTGACCGCGGCATTCGAGCTCATCGTGTCCATTCCGCCCGGACGGGTGAACACTATCTCGGCCTTCCAGTTGGCTGCACGGCGGGCGAGGTCATTGGTCATTCCGCGCGCCAGTCCGGTAAAGAGGATAACGAGTACGACACCAAGGGCAACGCCAAGAACACTGATCACGGTCCGCAGGGGTCGGACCTTTAGATTTGCGAATACGAGTTCGAGCATTGAGGGTCGGCGAGACTAGTATCGCTTCCGATACATCTTGCCGTTACGTTTGAGGATATAGCGGACGATCGCCGTCACCGCCACTGAGAAAAGCAGCAGCGCCCAGGCCCCGAGAGCGCTTCGCCACGCCCACTGCCATCGAAAACGGGCCACGCCGAGCACCGTGCCAACGCCAATGCCGAAGGACGCGAAGGCAAACAGCGCCTTCAGGATGCGGCCGTTCTCGAGATATTTCGAGATCAGAACCGGCAGGAATGCGGTAAATTCGCCGACCATTCGCGGCAGCCGTTTAATATCTGAAACCAGCGATCTCGTTTCTTTGCCCGCGCCGACAAGCAGGACGCCGTGCCTCATCGCGAAGAGGTTAAATAGAACGGAAATGATCGAGAACATTACCGAGATCGCGAATGCGCGCGAACGAGCGAGCGTTTCCGAGGCGGCAAAGATGTCGTAGAGGTAACGTTCCTGACCGTAATGCACAAAGAACTCGACGGTATGGCTGAACGCGGGCAGCAGGACAGAAACGATAATGTTCGCTTGCCACTGGGGCGTCGAACGGCGAAACGATTGAACGACCGCACCCGCGATGCCCGTGGAGATAAATCGCGAGACCAACTCCACCGAAACCGCTGTGAGGGTCACAAGCAGGCTCTCGCTGCTGGCGGTATAGACCGTGTAGTAGAATGACGCCCTAAGGAGCGCTCCCATCAGCGCGGTCTTCCAGTTCCATCGCGTCAATAGCTGGGCTGGATGGCGGAGAAGGTTGCGGAACACGTCCGAGACGGCGATCCGCTCGTCCCAAACCTCTTCCATGTCCTCGGCATCGGCGATCGAGTGGTGGATCTCCTCCGAGGCCAGGAATGGTTCTCTTTCCATTGTCTCGTCTACGGCCATAAACCTTTGGCGAACGAAAACGTTAATACTAGCACAGGATTCCCGCGACCTGAACGGCCAGGGAATGAGGAAACGGACTGCGAAGAGTCTAACACAGCCCGGCGACCTTAACGGAAGAGAAAAATCTGTCAATACTTGTCATAAACGGCACTTTTGCGGTGTTTTTGACGTTAGATAGACGGACATCTTCCGAGTAGCCGAACTGGAGAATGATTATGAGCTGGTTATATACATTGGTTGTCGCTGGACTGATCTTTGCCCCGGATCGCAGCCCGGTCCCTGTACCTGACCCGGTTTCGCCGGCCGACGTGGCTGTTGCACATCAGGTCCAGGATGAGACCGAGAAGTTCGAGCAGACCTATCCGCTGAACGGCAACGGCCGTGTTCGGGTTTCCAACGTCAATGGCCCGATCACCGTTGAAGCCTGGGACCGCAACGAGGTCCGGCTTGCCTACGTCAAAACGGCGGACACAAAAGAGCGGCTCGCCGACGTTCAGATCAAGATCGATGCTCGGGCGGACTATTTCAGCGTCGAGGCCGACCACGAATGGAGCAAGGACAAGGATCACTGGCGGTTCGGCAATAAGCTTACCGTCGAGTTCAAGCTCATGGCACCCCGCGGCGCGGTCTTGAACGAGATCGAAAACGTAAACGGCTCGGTCACAGTGTCGGATTTCACGAACGTAACTCGCGTGTCGGCCGTCAATGGATCGGTCAACGCGATCAACATCCGCGGTAACGGCCGGTTTTCCACGGTCAACGGCACCGTCACTGCTGAGTTCGATCGGCTCGAAGCGGGTAACACCGTCTCGCTCGACACTGTCAACGGCACGGCAAAACTCGTATTGCCATCCGACGCAAGCGCGACCGTTAAGGCCGATTCGCTGAACGGGAACATAACAAATGAATTCGGCCTGCCGGTGAGAAAAGGAAAATACCTTGGCCGTGATCTTTATGGAAGGCTCGGCA
>CAZSOE010000232.1:0-4393 GCA_964608335.1 uncultured Chloracidobacterium sp. | reverse complement strand
TCATCAACCTCGCCGCCGCCTAAGGCCATCCGGCCTCGGTGATGGATATGTCGTTCGCCAACCAGGCGCTCTCTGCCGAGTATCTCGTCAAGAACAAAGGCACCTTGCCCGCAGGCGTTCACGTCCTGCCGCCCGAGGTCGATCAGGAGATCGCGTCCCTCAAGCTCCGGGCCATGGGCGTTTCGATCGACGAGCTTACACCCGAAATGCTCGAATATATATCGAGTTGGGAAACTGGCACGTAATCAGTTCACATGCAAAGTGCACAATGCAGAATGGATCCGGTCCTTGGGCCGGATCTTTTCTTTTGCGTTAGCGGAATGCGATACCGAATATCTCGATGCCCGTGCGGAATGCGACGAACAGGGTCAGAACGAAGATAGCGACGTGAACGGCCAGGATGGCCCAGCCGGCGCGGTCGAGCCGGCGCGTTTCGGCCCAGCCGGGTTGCGCACTTTGGGTGCCGATCCAGAAAAGCAGGCTGACAAACGGCAGATATCTCAGGAAAACGAACCATTGGCTGACGCCGATGTTTCGCAGACGCATTACGTCAAGCCAAATGCCGGCTATCATCGCCGCGATCGAAAGGACGGTGAAGGCCAGGCTCTCGGGCCCGAAAAACATGACCGCAAAAACTACAGCCAGAATCAGTACAACGCGGCCCAGGAAGTAATAGAGCCTGTTAACGCCTGGATAACCGCTGCCGAGCGTTTCGTTTTCCATAAATTTCCCTCGCTATGCTAGCACTGATGTGGTGAACTGGAAAACGAAATCAGTGCTGCCGTAGTTCCGCGTTTTTTGCCGCGCGAGGCCGAATTTGCGGCCTTTTGTTGCTGGAATATGGCTAGTCCCCGCTTCGTTGCCTTTGGAAACACCATTCTCGCCGTCTGGAAACGCTAAAACCGAGTTTGGAATCCACTTTTTGTCGTTTGGAACACTAGTTTTTTGAATTGCTAACGGTGATCGCACATGGGCACAGACATTGCGGATGGATGGTTTTGACAAGGGCGTTGACCCGATATCCGACATCGCGCAACCCGCGATCGGGGGCTGCGCCCAGTCGCAGTGCGGAGATGGCTATGCCTCTCCGTCGCGCAACCTAAGACATCCCCGGAGCGGGCTCGATGCCCGCGACAACGCGGTCCGTTTTTTCGCGAACAGTCGCGCAAGGCCAAAACGTTGTCGCCCGCTGCCCCGATAAACAGCATCGGGACCGGGCTCCGGTGTCGGTTGCGGCCGCTACGGCGAGGCGGCAAAGCCGCGGATCAAACGGCGGCCCGGGCTCGGAATAAGAACAATTTAGGCTGGCCGCAGCTGTGGTCTACACTTGCAAATACGTTGCATCTCTGATACGCTTGTTTCACATGGAGGAACCAGCGTTTTATGCACATTCAATGGTCGATATTGCCGCGTGGTGATGTTCATCCGGCGCACTCGCGGCTCTATGTGACGATGAACCGCCGGGGCGAGATCGCTATGAACGGTATGACCTACGAACGCCTGGGCTCTCCCGAGGCATTCCTGGTGATGTTCGACAAGACCAACAGCCGAATCGCCCTGAAACCGACCCGCGCCGTTATGAAGAACGCCTACCCTGCACGCAAATACGGCCGCCGCGGCGCACGGATCGTCCGGGCTTATCGGCTGCTCACCGAATTTGGCATCCTCGTCCCCGATACGATCGAGTTCAAAGACGCCGAGATCAGCACCGAAGGTCACCTGATCCTCGACCTCCGGACGGCGAAAGTCTCGCCAAAGGCGCATTCGCAGTGTAGGAAACGGTCCCCGAAGGGGATAAATTAAATAGCGTCGGGTGCAACCCGACGTAACCGCGACAGTCAATTTGGTCCCTGTAAGGGACACATGACCATCGTATGAATTCGTCCCCTTCAGGGACGGAATTCTTCTGATACTCATAACGTCGGGTTTCACCCGACGCTATTGAATGTGTCCCCTTCGGGGACCCTTTCCGGTCGCCGTCGGCGACCGGAAATCTGACCAAGTCCCTCATTCCGCCAAAATAGGCGGCGGTTGTCCTGCTAGCGGCCGACCATGCGTTGTTGGGCTTCGGAGTAGCGGGGGCCTTGGATCTCGATCGCGGCGGCGGAGGATTCCAGTTGGGTGATGTCGGACTCACTCAATTCGAGAGAGGTGGCCGCGATGTTTTCGGTTAGGCGATCGAGCTTTGTCGTGCCCGGGATCGGAACGATGTATGGGCGTTTTGCGAGGAGCCACCCGAGCGCGATCTGCGCCGGCGTAGCGTCGTGCTCGGCGGCAAACTTCCCTATCAGGTCGATGAGCGCCTGGTTTGCCGCAAGAGCGTCGGGTGCGAAGCGTGGAAGTAGGTTGCGAAAATCGATGCTGTCGAATGTCGTGGTTGCGGTCATTTTGCCCGTAAGAAAGCCGCGCCCCAAGGGGCTGAACGGGACGAGGCCGATGCCGAGCTCTTCGAGAATCGGCATCACTTCCCGTTCAGGCTCGCGCCACCAGAGCGAGTATTCGTTTTGCAGCGCGGTGACAGGCTGAACGGCGTGAGCACGGCGGATGGTTTCGAGACCGGCTTCGGAGAGACCAAAGTGCCTGACCTTGCCCTCGGTGATGAGACCTTTGACGGCTCCGGCCACATCCTCGATCGGGACTTCGGGATCAACGCGGTGCTGATACAAAAGGTCGATGTGGTCGGTGCGAAGGCGCTTTAGCGAGGCCTCGGCAACTTCGCGGATGTGTTCTGGGCGGCTGTCGAGGCTCGTCCAGCGGGTTTCGCCCGGCGTCGGCGCAAAGCCAAACTTTGTCGCTATTACGACCTGGTCGCGGATCGGCTCGAGCGCTTCCCCGACGACCTCTTCGTTCGCGAACGGGCCGTACATCTCGGCGGTGTCGAAAAGTGTTACGCCCTGGTCGGCCGCGGCGCGGATGACAGCGATGGCATCCTTTTTCTCGATCGCGGGGCCGTAGCCAAAGGTCACGCCCATGCAGCCGAAGCCGAGGGCCGAGACTTCAAGGGTGCCGAGGTGTCGTTTTTGCATATCTCTATATTATCTCTCGTCCGGGCGCATTTCGGCTCAAGCCGGGGAGGTTTGGAGGCATCTTTCCACGCTCTAAAGAGCGTGGCAATTCAGAAAGCCACGTCCCGTGGTCTCGTTGATTATAATGGAGAAACGGCCGGGGCCGGAACCTCGGCGGCATGAGATACGTAGAGCTTCTTTCGAGCTGGATTTTATGTTCTGTCCAAAATGCGGATCGCAGAATGTCGAGCAGTCGAAGTTTTGCCGCGGCTGCGGTGCGGATGTCAGCAACGTTTCGGCGGCGATGGCCGGTAAGCCGCCGGCCCGCGTGATGGCCGAACGCCATCTCGAGCTGCAGAGCCAGAGCATCCGGGGTCTTATTCTCGGTGCGGGATTTCTGTTCGTCGCCGCGCTCGCCTTTGCGCTTTCGACACGCGGTTTGGTCGTTACACTTTTTGCACTCGCGTTCGCATTCGTTTTTCTCTCGTCGGGGATCGCACGTTTGGTTCAGGCGCGCGGGCTGAAGGCACTCGATAAGACCGACGACCAACCCGCGCTGCCGCCCGCGCAGACGGAATTTGCGCGGCCGCTCCATTCGATCTACGAAACCGACGAGCTGTCACCGCTCAGCGTCACCGAACACACCACCAAACATCTCGGCGTCATCAATGCTCCGAAAGATCGTTGAGTTCGACCGCGACGAGCTTGGCGACTGGCGTGCCCGGCTCGAATGCGGGCACTATCGCCATTTTCGTCACGACCCGCCACTTGTCACGCGGGACTGGATCATGAGTGACGAGGGCCGGCGCGAGAGGCTGGGAAAAGAAATAGAGTGCCGAAGGTGTGCCGCCGTGGACGCGGATCAGTGAAGGACGGGCTTCTTGATCAGGCCGCCGTCGACGTCGTTGAGCGAGTGGGTCGTGATGAACGCAGACGGGTCGACCTGTTTGACCGCAGAGCGCACACGGCCGATCTCGAGACGCGTTACCACCGAATAGAGGATTCCCTGCCCTTCCTGTTCGCCCGTGCTGCCCATTCCACCGCCGCCGCGAAATACCGTAACGCCGCGATGCAGCTCGCGCGTAATGACCTCTTTGATCTCGTCGGCCTTGGTCGAAACGATCGTGATCGCCGTGTATTCCTCGACGCCGTGCAGAAGGAAGTCGATCGTCTTGGTCGCCGCCACGTAGGTCAGGATCGAATAAAGTGCAGACTCAACGCTGATCACAAGGGCCGCCGTCAGAAACACAAAGACATTGAAGGTAAGTATGACATCGCCGACGCGAAGCAGGCTGCTCCGCCGGCTGATCAGCAATGCTGCTATCTCGGTGCCATCAAGGACCGCACCGCCGCGGATCGCCAGGCCGATGCCCGCGCCGATGAAAAAA
>CAZSOE010000231.1:0-4401 GCA_964608335.1 uncultured Chloracidobacterium sp. | reverse complement strand
CCTTGATGACATCCTGGCCGTTTGTCAGTTGCTCGAAGAGTTCGCCGTAGTTCTCCAAGCCCTTGACCGGGTGTGTCAGCAGCCTGGAAAGCCAATCACCATACTCGAGCACGGCAGCGGCCATATCCTTTGCCCCGCTTTCAAAATACTCGCGGTTAGCATTGACCGTACCAACCATTACCTTGTTTCCGAGAACGAAATCGAGATTGATCTTATCGGCAGGGACCGCGATCTTGCGATCGCCGCCCGTGACGCTCGACAGGATAAGGACGCCATTCCTGGCCAGGGCCTGCATAGCATCAAACACGACGGAAGATGAACCGGTCGCCTCAAAAATAATGTCGAAACGGCCTTTTTGTTCGGCGTAGTCGGGAACTGACGTATCGTACGTCGAAACGTAAGCAGCGCCTAGCTCCTCGATCAGGTCCGAGTTGAGATACGGGCTCTGCTTGCGGCCAAAAACGACGACCTCGATCCCACGAAGCCGCAGAACGAGCGCTGCGAGCAGTCCGATCGTACCTGCCCCCATTACAGCGGCGCGCTTCGGGCGCCAGACGCGCAGGCGGCGCTGGATCTCATACGCCTGCGTTACGCCTTTTTGCACAACGCTCATCGGTTCCAGCAGGACCGCGACATCTTTCAACCCGCGCGGGACCTTTACGATGAACTCCGCATCGTCAACATAGAACTCGGACATAAACCCGTGACGAAGATTGATGCCGCGCTCGAAGTAGGTATCATCGGTCGTCATGTCGTTCGTCCCGATAACGTCATAGATGCTCGAGCCGGGCCGACGGACAGTGGCGACGACGTGATCGCCCTTTTTTAACCCGTGCACCCGCGGGCCGACCTCCTCGACAACGCCGAGACCTTCGTGGCCGATCACGAGGAAATCGTCGCCGTCGGGGGCCGCGCCGTAATCGGCGTTGTTGATCTCCTTGTCCGTTCCGTCGACACCAACCCGCAAAACTCTTACGAGGACGCCGCGACCGTCTGAGATCGAGTCGATCGACGGCTTTGGCATGTCGACTATGTGGACCGAATCGGGAACCCCGGGATGTACTGCGATGGCTTTCATATTCTAAGATTAAAAACGGCTTTGTACGTGATAAAGCTAGAGTTCAAAGGGCTTATGCGGCCATAGCTCTCGCCCATTGCGGTTGGACCCCGAGGCCGTTGATGGTGGCGATGACGCGTTCGGGCTCTCCCCAGTCGGACCAACCGACCTCGGAAACGCGCATAACCAGGAGCTCGGGGCCCGATCTCTCGAGCACTTCGCTCGAAAAATTCGTGTCCTCGATCCAGCCATAGATCGCGCGTATCACTCCGGCTTCCTCATCGGTACCGAATACACGCCGTGCCGCGTCGAACATCCGGAACATTCCGGGCAGGTGCCGGCGAAACAACCCGAGGAAGGTACTGACGCGGCCGACCATAACAAAACTGTTCCAGAGACATCCGGCACCGAGCAGGTGCTGGGCGACGCCGACGGTCGGCTTCTCCCAAAACCTGTTGACCCGGCAGACCGCTTTTGCCAGGCCGCCAAAAAGCGAATCGGCAGGCTCGATCCATCCGTACGAGGTTTCCGCCTTCTCCGGTTCGATCCCGAGAAGAACGATCGACGTCGGATTGACGTCGGCGGCGTTGAAAGCAAGATCGACATGCCGCATAAACACCGCATCATCCGAAAAATAGTGGTCCGAAGGAAAGAAGGCAACGATCGCATCCGGTTTCTGGGCAGCCAACCGCATCAGGCTGTACAAAATTGCCGGTGCCGTCCCGCGTCCTTCAGGCTGGACGACCAGCTGAGACTGCGGCACATTCCACAACAGGGGCTCGTAATACCGTGAATGCTTCTTCGTGAGGCTGAACAACGTGTTCTCAGGCGCGATCTCGAGCGCGATGCGCTCGCGCGTCCGGTCAAGCAGTGTCGTACTGCCCAATATCTCGCAGAACTGTTTGGGCCGCTCGTCGCCGGCAATCAGCCGCGTTAGCGACCTGAGCCGCGTGCCTTCGCCGCCCGCAAGGATCACGGCGTAGCGGTTTGCCTTAGCCGCGTCAAATCCACTTAAGAAAGCCAGGTTTTCACTGTTCATATCGGCTTCACCTAATGTCTAAAGCCGAAGTCGCGGCAAATTATTCCAATCTGGCCGCGAACTTTGAAGTTTGAATGGACGTCGAGGCTAGCGGCGGTGCAGGACCCTGAGGACCTCTGAGACGCTCCATGCCTGGGCGAAGCATCCGCGCGGCACGTGTGGAGTTTCGGCGTCAAAGATCTCGGATATCTGGCCTACGGCGGCCTCCCTCAGATGGCGTTCGAATCCGCGAAGCATCTCATTTATCCGCTTTTCGGTCGCCGCACCTGCGGGATGCGTCTGCCGGTACGCGTCGATGCACGGTCCGACCAGCCAGGCCCAAACGGTCCCCTGATGGTAGGCAGCGTCGCGTTCCGTTGGCGACCCTGAGTAAACGGGCACGTAACCCGGCTCACCTGCGGCGAGCGACCGAAGCCCGACCGGAGTCAGCAGCTCATCGACAACTTTCTTGACGACTTTTTTCGCGCGGTCGAGCCGAAGCATTGAGTGGCGGAGACTAACGGCGAATATCTGGTTCGGCCGGACCGATGTATCGCGCACGCTCCCGTCGATGCAATCAAAAAGATACTTGCCCTCGGCGTACCAGAATTGGGCATTAAAGCTGCTCCGGGCGAGGTCGGCCAGCTCGGAGTATTTTGCGCGGGCGGCATTGTCGCCCATTCGGCCAGCCAGTTGCGCCAATATGCACAGCGCGTTATACCACAGGGCTTGTATCTCGACCGGCTTGCCGGTTCGCGGAGTAACGACCCAATCGCCGATCTTTGCATCCATCCATGTGAGCTGGACACCCGTCTCGCCGGCATTGAGCAAGCCATCGGCATCGACCCCGATCCCGTAACGGGTGCCCCGGATGTGCCAATCGACTATATCGAGCAGCTTGTCGTAAAGGACGCCCCGAACGAACTGTTCGTCCCCGGTCGCCTCGAGGTACGCCGCGATCGCCTCGAAATACCACAGCGTGGCATCGACCGTGTTGTACTCCGGCGTCTCGCCCTCATCCGGAAACCGGTTTGGCAGCATTCCCTCGGAGATGTGTTTCGAGAATTCGGTCAGGATACTTTTCGCTATCTCGGGCCGGCCGGTCGCGAGCGTCAAACCCGGCAGGGCGATCATCGTGTCGCGACCCCAGTCGGAAAACCACGGGTAACCGGCGATGACAGTTTTGCCTTCGCCGCGATCGACGATGAACTGGTCGGCCGCCAGGACAAGCTGTCGCGAAAATTCATCGTTGGCACCCGATCGGGCAACCAACTGCTTTCGGCGTTCAATTTCGTTCTTTTCGAGTGCGACGGCGTCACCGGCTGCTCTCACCCTGGTTGAGGCGATCACGGTCGCAGCTTCGAACGGATCAAATTTCAAAACCAGCGGCTGAAACAGGTCTTCCCGAAAGTCGAACCCTCGCTCCTGTTCGATCGTGTATTCAAAATCGCGGTACCAATGGCCCGTCTTCTCGATCTCCGTCGCGCTGTGAGCCAGATAGAGCTCCGGCATCTCATCGTTTGCCCGAAATGAAACGAGACCTTCCGCTGGCGTGCAGTTCCAGTCAAGACCACTGTCTTCGTGTCTAAGATGGTGATGGTCACGAAAGGCGAGCAGCGGCCTGAGTTCGAGCTCACACTTCCGATCCGGGACCGCAGATCTGTTTTTGATCTTCCAGCTAATTACCGTCGTGTTCTCGCCGTTGACCATGAACACGTTCTTCTCTATCTCAACGCCGTCAACGCAAAACGTCCACACCGGGAACGGATCGAGGCGAAAGCTTCTTAAGTGCTCGAATCCACGCGGGTGCACCGATCCCGGATATCGATTCGTCGACAGCTCGAACCGTTCACCATTGATGATCAGCGTTTCTTCGAGTTTCGAGAGAAGCACCACGCGGCCCAGCGGCGGCCGCGTGGCAGCCACAAGCAATCCGTGATACCGCCGTGTATGCGCGCCCGAAAGGCTCGACGATGCATAGCCGCCGATGCCGTTTGTCTCAAGCCACTCGCGCGATGACGATGCTTCGAGGTTACCGATGGTGTCTGCGGGCAGTTCGATCATCGTGAAGGCTGCTATTCTCCGCTCTGCTTTAACAGCTTCGCTACAAGGCCGGTCCAGCCGGTCTGATGGCTCGCTCCGAGCCCTGAGCCCATATCTCCGTCGAAGTATTCGTGAAAGAGTAAGTGATCGCGAAAGTGCGGATCGCTCTGGAATTTTTCCATATCTCCGAACACGGGTCGCCGGCCATCTCCGTCGCGTAAAAAAATGTGCGAAAGACGCCGCGACAACTCCTGCGAAACTTCCCACAGGTTCATCATATTGC
>CAZSOE010000230.1:0-4407 GCA_964608335.1 uncultured Chloracidobacterium sp. | reverse complement strand
ATGGAGAGCGCCGTCCAGCACATGCGTGAGTTCGCCGAGATGACCTCGCGGTCGGTCAAATGCTCAGGTCCCGGTTCGGTCGCCGGCGAGAGGTCGAAGACGAATTCCTCGCTCTCCTGAAGATACTTCGACTGTGTGTACAGACGGCGCCGATAATGGTCGTACTTGTTAAAAAGGATCTTATAGAGCCATGCTCGACAGTTCGTGCCGACCTCGTAGTTCGCAAACGATTTCCACGCCTGCATGAACGTCTCCTGAACCAAATCGTCGGCGTCCGTTTCGTTTCGCGTCAGCCGTTTTGCGGTGCGATAGAGGTCGTCGATGTGCTGCATCGCTTCCATCTCAAAAACTTCCGGGGTGATCTCGGTCATATCGTTGCTCCTTTGAGTTTGTGAAAAATCGCCGTTCACAATCATTTGTCGAGCGAAGCCGCAAATCCTTACGAATTTTTTTTTCGAAGAACGTGCCGCGGCTTATGAGAGCGGAAAAGCCACGAATGTACGAACTTGAAGAGGGCTCGAGTCGTGCATTCGCGGCCAATTTCTTTCGACGATATTGCTGGCCGGTTTATCGCGCCGTTGCTATGAACGTCCGGCTTGGTGTCGGCATCTCCTCGGTCGAGATCGTGGGTGAACGAAGAGTGAGGAATTGGACCGGATCCTTCTGAAACATCAGATCCAGCGTCCAGTCGAGGGCTACACGCAGCTTCTTCTCAAACCGCGGCAGCTTCATCAGATAGATCGTGCGCCAAAGCCACCAGGCCAAAAAACCCGAGAAGTTGTAGCCGAATATTTGCGCGACACCAGTCCGGCGTCCAAGGGCCGCGAGCTGCCCGATCGTTTCAAAAACAAAGGGCTTCATTCGCCCGCCCGTTACCGCCGCGCGGATGTTGCCCGCAAGCACCTTGCCCTGGCGGATCGCGTGCTGGGCGGTCGGCGGGTAAGGCTTGCCGGTTTTGGCATCGACTATCCAGGCGCAGTCGCCGACGGCCCACACGCCGTCGTAGCCGGGTACCTGCATAAACTCGGTCGCACACACTTTGCCCCGTTCCTTTTCGCACGGCAGCGTATCGAGCAAAGGGTTCGGCGCGGTGCCGGCCGTCCATATCATCGTGTTCGTATGGATCGTCGCCCCGTTGCTTAGGGTCACCTCGTCCAGGCCGACCTCCTGTACCTTTGTGTTCAGGTGCACCTCGACCCCGCGTTTTCGCAGCTTTTCCTCGGCGTATTTGCCGAGTTTCTCATTAAGCTCGGGCAGGATCGTCGGGCCCGCGTGGACGAGCACCATCCGGATCATGTCGTCGCTAAGATGCGGGTAAAAACGCAGGGCCTCGCGGACAAAATCGTTGATTCCGGCGATCGTCTCGACGCCGGCAAAGCCGCCGCCGGCGACGACGAAGTTGATCAACGGCCTCCGGACAACCGGACAGCACTCGAAATCGGCCTCTTCGAGATTCGAGATGAGGTGGTTGCGAAGGTAGATCGCGTCGCCGAGCGATTTCATCGTGAGCGCATTCTCTTCGAGTCCTTTGTTCCCGTAAAAGTTTGTGATCGAGCCCAAGCCAAGGACAAGATGGTCGTACTCGAGGTCGTGGTGGTGATGTTCCTTCCCGTGCGAAACCCGGACCGTCTTCGACTCGAGGTCGATGCTCTCGACGCGGCCATTGAATATCTGGACGTGCTTTAGCAGCTTGCGCACCGGGCTGACGATATTCGTAATGTCGAGATCGCTGGCGGCGACCTCATGCAGCATCGGCGTAAAGAGAAAAAAGTTCTCGCGGTTGACGAGCGTGATCTCGACGTCATCACGGCGCGCAAGCGTCTTGTCGAGGTAAAGCGAGGTATAGAGCCCACCAAAACCACCGCCGAGGATCAGTATCTGGGTCTTCTTTTTCATAACTTCCTGCTCTGGCCGTTCCCCTATGGAACCTCCCGAAGGAATCGCCCGGGCCCGGCATAATATTCCACGAGGAAATTTTCAGGAACCGGGAATAAAACCCGCGCGAGCCGTGATAATAAGGATGTAACACTTCAGCAGACCTCGGTTCTGCCGGGAGGAGAGACGATGCCCAGATTTGCCAACGCCGGCCGCAGAAGGCCCTTCAGTGTGACCAACGCCGGTATGACCGGCTATTCCGACGTGCCGCTTGCCGGTCGAACCTTGAGCGAGGTCCGGGACGACCAGCGATTGCGGATCGTCCTGAAGCGGGCAGTCAATAGCGAAGTTGCTCCTCAGGCGCTGATCGATTCCATACGGGAACGAATTCGGGTTTAGTGCTATGCTTCAGGGAGCTGTTCCACTTTCATCGACGAAGGACATCCTTCCAATGGGCGAATCGGCCGCTGTTGCTCGTGTTGATTGGAACGTTGACCCGACCGTCTGGGTCGATGAGCATGGCGACTATCTTTACCGCTATGCAATGATGCGGCTTCGCGATGAAACGCAGGCCGAGGACGCGGTCCAGGAGACGCTCCTTGCCGCCATACAGTCGATGGGCTCTTACTCGGGCAAGGCCGCGGAGCGGACATGGCTAACCGGCATTCTGAAGCATAAGATCATCGACCACTATCGAAGGTCGGCGAGAGAAGTCGCGATCGAAGTGGACGGTGAGCTGTTGGCCGAGGTCGAGAAATTCTTCGAACGAGCCGACGTTTGGGACGGTCACTGGAACAACAAGCTGCAGCCGCACAACTGGAATATGTCGCCTGAGGCAACATATCAGGAATCAGAATTCTTCGTTGTGCTCAAGACCTGCATGGGCAAGCTGCCGGATCGCGTGGCTCACGTGTTCATGCTGCGTGAGATGGACGGGCTCGAAACTTCGGAGATCTGCGATATGCTGCAGGTCACTTCGGGCAACTTTTGGGTCCTGATGCACCGGGCCCGTCTGGCCCTGCGTCGCTGTATCGAAGTAAACTGGTTCAGACAGGAAGTGAAGCACTAACAGGGGGAAATGGCTCTATAAGAAAGTTCAGCGGTTCTTTTTTGTGCTGATACTGAAATACTTGCCGCCCTGCAAGGACATGATCGATATCGCGTCGGCTTCGATCGATCGTAAGCTGTCCTTGCGCGAAGCGATAGTGCTTAAGCTTCACCTCATTCCCTGCAAACCGTGCGTTCGCTTTATCGAACAATCGAGGTTCATCAAGAAGATGCTGAGCGAAATGGAACTTGAGGGCATGGTCGCTCCGTATAACGGTTCGCTCAGCGAGCCAAGCCGTCAACGCCTCAAAGATCTGCTCAAAACGACCGCCTCCGCGCTCGGCTTTCTCGCCGGCATCTGAATTCCAAGAACTTGGAATACATTGCCCCCCGCGCCCGATATAACATCAGGGGCGCATCGCTGCGCCCACGACCTGTATGACAAGGCCTATGCGCTATGACGAATAAGAACCCAGCCCGCGTAGCGCTCGACGCTTTCAAAGACTGGCTCGGCATGCGTCTGCCCGACTGCCGGGACGTCACGCCGATGCTCAGTGCGTCACTTGACCGCGATCTCGGCCTTTGGGAGAGAATCGTGAAGCGCCTGCATCTATTCACGTGCGACCGATGCGGGCGATATCTCGACCAGATAAAGTTCGTATCGCAGACCGTTCGTGAGAACGGGGGCGCGCTTGCTGACGGCGAGCCCGCAGACGACCCGCGTCTTGGCCCCGAACTGAAGAAAAAGCTAAAAGAAGCGCTCAATGCGTCCATGATGGCCTAGCGTGGCCGCTATAGCAGTTGCCGGCCCGACGCGGCCTAAGCCCTGAACAAGATCGATGCCGACGCGAAACCCATACCACGATCATTCTCACGCGCAGAATCGTTTTGCCGTGATCCCGACCGCCGACCGGCTGGCTGCAAGCCGCAGGCATTCGGGTCTTGGCGTCACGATCGCATTTCTCGATTCGGGTTACTATCCCCACCCTGATCTTGTCGACCGTGTGGCCGCCTTTCACGATGTCACCGGAGCTGAGAGATCGCTCCCCGTGCAAGGCACACCCGCCCCCCATCAGTGGCACGGCACCCAGACGGTCGTCGCGTGCGCCGGCGACGGTTCGCTTTCGGACGGCGTCTATCGCGGGCTCGCTTATTCGGCCGAACTGGTGCTGGTGAAGGTGTCGGATAACGGACGCATCACTGACGCATCGATCGAACGGGGCCTGCGATGGATACTCGATAACCGCGAGAGATACGGCATCCGAATCCTGAATATGTCGCTCGGTGGCGACAACGATCTTCGAACATCCGAGAGCTGCATCAACCGGCTTACCGAGGAACTGATCGCGGCCGGACTTGTCGTCACCGTCGCGGCCGGCAACTCCGCCGAGATGCGTTCGATACCACCTGCCAGCTCTCCTTCGGTTATCACCGTTGGCGGTTATGATGACCGCAACCAGTTTGAGGCCGATGAGTTCGACCTAT
>CAZSOE010000229.1:2796-4428 GCA_964608335.1 uncultured Chloracidobacterium sp. | reverse complement strand
GCGTCCGTGACGCTCAGATCTTCGGGCGGGGAGCGGTCGATCAGCACGAGCCGGCCGCCCTCGGATACCCAACGCAGAAGCGGCTCGAATTCGTGGGGCGAGAAGCCTTTGCGTACGGCACCGACGATCACAAATACCGCGGGCTTGTTTGAACGCGCGGTTAGCAACGCGGCCAGCGGCTCCTGCCAGCGCATGACTCGCCGCCCTGTTTCGGTCAGCAATGAATAGAAGGCCTGGGTACCGGTCGGTCCCGAATTGAAGGTTGAACGATTGGGGGTCGCTTCCGCGTCCGGCGAGTTTTCCTTTTGCGTGTACGTAGCGGCATTGAGGCCCGCCAACACGGCGAGCAGCAAGCCCATTGCCAAAACTATGATCAGCCTTTGCTTCATTGCCGCGAAACCGCCTGGCGGTATAGCGTTGAGAACCGGGTCCAGTCGTCAGGCTGCGCGGAGCGCGAGCCGTACCAAGTGTGTTCGAATTGGCGCGTCATTCCCGTGAAGCTGTCGACGATCTGCTCGTTTCCCCGGACATCACGAAGGTAATCACGATTGGTCTTGTGCCGCGCCAGGCGGATCACCTTTCGGTCACCAAGCTCGCAGAGCACCGCGACATAGCCCTTGCGGATCGCTCCACGAAGATCACCGTCGCGGGCCAGCCGTTCCGCCTCCTCAAAAAGATCGAATGACGATACATCTGCCCCGACCAGCTCGCCGAGGATCACCCGGTCGCTCTTTGCCTTCTTTCGCTTCGCTCCAAACCGATCAGAGAACAACGGCAGCAGGCGCCACACCACGAACGCGACGAGCGCCAACAGCAGAGCGAAAACTGCCACCTGAAGCACCGTCCTCAACCCGCCGAGGTCAAGCGCGCTACCCGGAGAAACTGACGGGCTTGGAAAGACACTCTCGAGCCACTCAAGAAATGCTCGCCACCATCTTTGGAATAGACTTTCCTGCTGTGGTTCCGCCTTTTGATACTCGGGGCGTCGAAGGATCTCGGCCAGTTTCTGCTTGTCTTCATCCTTGCTTCGCTCGGCCGCAACCGCCGTCTCGAGCTCACGCAGACTGCGTCCGATCGCGGTCAGGCGTTCGTTCATCGCCGCTGCCAGGGCCTGGCGTTTAACCACGTCGGTCTCCTTCTCAAGCTCGTCCAACGCCAGCCGAAGCCATCTATTATCGACCTCAACACCGCCGCTGGGCGTAGCGACCCGCTCGGATGGCGGGAGCAACTCCGCTAACGTCGCGATAGTTTCGCGCTCAAGCTCGACAGGCCCGTTCGCGCTCAGCAACGGGAGTTCGCCGGCATATGCAGCGGCGCGTTCGACGCGCTCGCGATAATTCGAAAGTGTCGCCGCAGAGACATGTGACGACGAAAGCGCGATCACGGCCAACAATAAGATATGTGGGAAGCGTCTCCTCATTTAAGGCCGAGTGTCGTGATCGAACCGCGAGCGGATGTGGGCGGAGCCGGCTCGCTGAGCGATGAGAGGGCCGGTTGCAGCGGACTTACATAATTCCGCGGCACCGACGGTATTTCGCCGAGCCGAGCCGCGGCCATCAACTCGATATCGTAAGCCTCACGACGGACCCGCTCATCGACATAGAGCAGACAAAGGCCGACCATCCAGACCGG
>CAZSOE010000229.1:0-2696 GCA_964608335.1 uncultured Chloracidobacterium sp. | reverse complement strand
GCAAGCCGCGACGCGGCGAGGAAGAACAGCCAGAGCGTGCCGAACGCTACGGCCAGCCCGGCGCCAACTGCGAGGATGAATGCGAGCACAGGAACAGAGCTTAGCGCGGCTACGATCACGGCGACCAGCACGAAACCGATCATCAATCCGATGTAGAAAATGACCATCCCAAGGAAGCCGAGCAGGATTGTGATAATGCAGGACGCGACGACCAGCCCGCTGAGCCGTCGCCAGACATTCACGTATGTTTCTCTAAAAGTGATCGCCTCGCCGAACAAGAGATGTCGGACAAAGTTTCGCGACGCACCGCCCATCACGACAAGCGTGGCGATCGTCTCGGTCAGCCATATCACGATGCTCCCGAGCCAGAGAAAGAGAAGATAGAACGTTTTCTCGGCCGAAAAAGGATCGGCACTGATCGAGAAGATCTTCCGTGAGACGAGCGTCCATGCAAGAGAAACACCCGTACCCGCGATCACCGGCGGGGCAGCGATCAAAACGAACGTGCCGAAGAACTTACGATAAAATCGAACGGCGCGATCGATCAGATCGCCCGGCCCGAGGGGAGCGATGAGCTCACCGGCGACTTTGTTCGAAGCTGCAGACATCGCTGTCCATCAGTATATCGTCGCCGGGCTTATTCAGGGAGAAGCGCTGATCTCAAAGCGGTTGGGTCGGCGAGCACTTGAAGTCTGCGAAAGTCGAAAAGCGGTCGGATCCGTGGTCGAGAGCTATGTCCATTCGTTCATAGTCGATGTGGACCACGGACATGAGCAGCGTCGCCCGTTCATCAACAAGGCGAAGGCTAAGATCGTCGCTGCCGAGGTTTTTCCCAAGGTACTCGGAAAGCACAAAGTGGCGGCATGCAAAAGACGGGATCTCGCCGATCTTGACCTGGGCGAGCAATCCGGCCGATGAAAAGATCTCGACAGTCGGATTTCCAACGATCTCCTTGTCATCGATGTTTATGACGCAGAGTATCTCGTCACGCACCAAGCGTCCGGCTTTTCGCTCAAGACGCGCCCCGGAGGTTATATAGTCCGTTGCCAGTCGGCCGCGTTCCTCAGGTTTCTGGTAAACACGGGCTGCGCCCAGCCCTGGTCTAAAATGTGTGAAGGCGTGTGTTCCCCATTCTTTGGCGCGGATCTCCACTTTCATAAGCGTATGGTTGGCAAGTGGCGCTATCGGCAGAGAGAACCCGCCCGAAAACCCTCGCGGGAGGCCGAGCGTGGAGCAATCGATGACGCACGATTCGGCGGTCCCGAGCCGGATCGCGCCGCCCACGACCTGCGATGCGGGCAGGGCCGCGCGCAGCTTTTTGTCTCCGGCAAATTGCCAGGGAACGGTCCCGTCGCGGTCATTTACGAAAGGACTCAACCACAGGGCCTCTTCGAGGGGGCGTCCGGCGCTCAGGTGAAATCTAGTTTCCAGTGTTATGCCCGCTATCTTGCGCGAATTAAAAAGTAACGGCGTATACAGAACATTTCGCGCGCGAAAACCGCCGTTCGGATCGAATGGGGCCGCAGCCTTCGCCTGCGGATACATGCTTTGATGTATAGGGTGGTCGATGCTGAACCTGCGTCCTCCGCGTTTGCGGATCAGAAGGTAGCCGAAGTTCTTTACGGTGCCGTCCGCGTTCGCTACCGCGATCGTCCCGCCGTCCTGCGAAATCGGAACCGCTGCCGAGCCAGGCCGGCTGCCGAACATCGTGCTGACGTCGGATATGAATTCGCCGGTGCTGACGTCCAGAACTGCCGAGGACTGTCCGGAAAGGTCATACCCGATCTTGCGCAGCACGCGGCCTTGCGGATCGTGCAGCGTGACCTCGCCGATGCTCCGTTGTGGGTACGGGTTGAATATACTGTAGAAGCACTCGTACTCCGACAGCGGTGGAAACGGCATCGAGTAATAAAACGCTTCGGGCCGCTGCCACTCGAGTGGATCCGGGTTGGCGTGAACATTGTCGAACGATGTATCCGTCGTCCAACGAACAAATGCCGAGCTGAACAGATCGCTGGCATGCATGGCCGATCTGGTTCGCGGTCTTAACCGCACCTTCGCTCCGCCAATGAACGACCTCCCATCTCCGATCAGGTCCCTGACGCGGAGTACTGTGGTATGCATCGCCGGGGCCGTGATCTGCTTTGCAACACCACGCCCGCCGATCGCCTTTCCATTCGGATCGAAAAGGTAGATCTCGAAGTCGGTCGTGTCGACACGATCGGCGTGACCCTGCGGCCCGCTGAACGTATCGGATGTAAGAATGATCTCTGAGCGGATGCCGAGCTCTGCAGATTCAACGACGAACGGTGCGGTCACCTCGAGCCAGCAAGTCGCAGGCATGCGGAATTCGTCGTCGTCCACGGCCGCGACTTTCGAAAGCGGCAGCAGGCTCGCGCCGACTGAGCAGGAGAATTGCGCCAAAAAGTCCCGTCGCCTGACAGAAACCATAGCAAGATCTCCGATACTGCTGGATTTGAGCCTGTATCATATAGGAAAACGCGTCAAATAGAAACCGATCGCTGTATCCACGCTAGTATTCGACCTTGCCGTCGACGACCATGCTTGACACGCTGAACTTAGTATTGAGCTTGACTGAGGCGCCAAGTTCGGAAACAAAGCGCACGCTCCCCTTCTGAGAAGCCAGGAACGGCTCGTCACCGAGAAAGCGCGAAAAAACGAACTTGGCTCCCAGG
>CAZSOE010000228.1:0-4432 GCA_964608335.1 uncultured Chloracidobacterium sp. | reverse complement strand
GAGATCGCGCATTTCGCCCACGAGGATGACGTCGGGGTCCTGGCGCAAACTTCCGCGAAGCGCGTCGGCAAATGAGCGCGTGTCCACATCGACCTCGCGCTGTGTAATGAACGATTCCTTGTCCTTGTGGAGGAATTCGATTGGGTCTTCGATCGTGACGATGTGGCAATTGCGCGATTGGTTGATGTGATCGACCATCGCTGAGAGCGTGGTGGATTTGCCCGAGCCGGTCGTACCTGTGACCAGGACGAGGCCGCGGTTCTCTTCGGCGATCGTGTTGAGGATCGGCGGCAGCCCAAGCTCGGCAAAACTTTTGACGGTGTCCGAGATAACGCGGGCGACGATACCGATAGAGTTTCGCTGCTGAAAGATGTTGACGCGAAAGCGGCCAAGACCCGCGACACCATAACCGATATCGACCTCGTAAGCTTCCTTGAAGTGTTGCTTCTGCCGGTTCGACATCATCGAGAACGCCATCTCGAGCGTCTCGTCCTGCGACAGGCGGCTCACACCCGAAAGAGGCTTCAACTCACCCGTGACACGGATGACCGGGTATGAGCCGGCCCTCAGATGCAGGTCCGAAGCGCCAAAGCTCATCGCCATTCGCAGCAGGTCGTCGATCCGTGTCGGCATAGTATATATAAGGAAAAGGATGTTTGGGCCACGACAGGCCGCGCCCCTGGGCGCGTTTCGACCCGAAACTGTCTGAGGAAAAGTTTAACGTTTACAAACGCGTAAGGTCAATGGTTATTTGATTTGCCCACAGTCCACGGTACTATCGGACAGGATGAACGAGAAACGTCAGATGCTGCGGCATTTTTTGGGGGCGTTGGCGTATCGGACGCAGAAGACGTTGCGCGATGCGCCGGGTGATTTCGCCGACTTCAGCGCAGGCGGCGGCGTGAGGACGCCGATGGAACTTGTGCGGCATATGACGAGTGTGCTCGGATATGCGCGGACCTTCTTTATTGGCGGAAGCTATCGGCCCGAGCCGCTGCCGACGTTCGAAGCCGAGATCGCACGATTTCACGAGACGCTTGTGGGTCTGCGAGCCGAGATCGATGACGAATCGGCCCTGATCGACATCACCGAGGAGCAGATGCTGCAGGGGCCGTTTTCGGATGCGATGACGCACGCCGGCCAGCTCGCGATGCTTAGGCGGCTGCACGGCGCACCGGTCAGGTCCGAGAATTTTATCTTTGCCGATGTTTCGGCCGACAATGTGTCCGCCGACCAACCCGACCCTGTCGCTCCCGACGCTCATTGGCCGGGGCCGCGGCCCTGACTTTTCGACACCTAGCCTTTAAGGTCGTAGAATCAACAAATAGATGGCCCAGAAGGTCAAAATAACCGGCGTCGAACCCGCGTACGCGATCCCCGGCGGCGAGATCGCAATTAGCTGCGAGGCGTTTAGGCTCGGGCAGCACGCGGTCGACGGCGTTTATGTGGACGGCGTGCAATGCCGGATCACCGCCGCATCGACAACGCGGATACTTGCCAAGATCCCCGAGTCGCTCGCGGGCGGCAAGACGTTCGTCCACCTCGAGTCCTCGGGCGCGATCAGCAATCGGTTCGAACTGACGTTGGGCGAGCTGCGGCAGGACGAGATGCACATCGTTGCCAACCCCGCGGTCGACCCGACCGACGACGCGTTGATACTCACGCGTTCGGGCGGAAGAGGGCAGCATCTTCCGACTACGCTTTTTCGTCTGGAAATCGATGGCTACCTCGACGAGCTTCCCGAACCAATACTCAACCCGACCGGCATCGCCTTCGACGCCGACGGGCAAATGTACGTAACGAACCGCGCACAGGGCGAGGTCTATGCCGTCGGACGCGACGGGAGCAGCTCGGTCTATGCGACCGGGCTCGGAATAGCGACCGGAATCGCCTTCGACCGCAAGGGCGCGATGTACGTCGGCGACCGTTCGGGGACAGTATTTCGCATTCGCGATTTTCAGGAACCGGAAACCTTCGCGGTGCTTGAGCCTTCGGTCGCCGCATACCATCTTGCGTTCGGACCGGACGAGAAGTTGTACGTGACCGCGCCGGGACTAGCGAGCCACGACGTCGTTTATGCCATCGACAAAAAAGGCGATGTGACAACGTACTTCCGCGGCTTCGGACGCCCGCAGGGTCTGGCGTTCGACACGGAAGGGAACTTGTACGTTACCGCCTGCTACCACGGCCGCCACGGTATAGTCCGCATCGCCCCCGACGGCACGTCCTGCGAACAATTCGTAGCCGGCAACAACATCGTCGGCCTATGCTTCACGCGCAAAGGCGAGATGATTGTCACGACGGGCGACAGCGCGTATTCGCTTCCGTGCGAGAGCGAAGGGACTCTCCTTTACCGGCGGGCTTGACCACAGAGACCCTGAGACACAGAGAAGAAACCCTGAAGCAGAGGTGATCTGTTTCAGGGTTTTCTCTGTGCCTCTGTGTCTCTGTGGTGAAATACCGTCAGTGATTCATTCGCATTGGCATCGCTTGTCTAGGCGACATAGGCATCGGCAGCATGCCGTCGGCGTGTTTGGTCAGGGCGAGGAAGTCCTTGTCCTGACGCAGTGAATCGAACACAGCATCGACGCGTGCCTCCATCATCTCTTTCTGACGGACGGCATGGTAGCGTTCGTATTTGTAGAAATGCCGTTGGAGCAATTCGAGCGCCTTGTCCTTCTGGCCCGCCTGCGCGTAGATCGCGGCGAGGTTGTAGGACGCGGGCAGCAGGTTGATATTGTCGACGGCAACCTTTAAAGCTTCGTCCTTTTTGCCCGCCATTGCCATAAAGACCGCCGCAAAAACGAGATTGTACGGATCGGCCGGGTTCATCGCGAGCGCCTTTTGCGTGTAGTAATTGCCTTTCTCGAAATCGTATTCCGAGTTCCAATATACTGCCAGGTTGCGATACGCAAGCGCGATCGGATAGGTGTCGACCGACTCCTCCATCAGGTGCAAGCCCTTCTTGAACTCGCCTTCGTGGATAGTGATCTTGCCCAGACCGTGCAAGGCAACGGCGCGAGACAACGGCTCGCTCGTCATATCGAGTATCTGGTGGAATTCGGCCTTCGCCTTGTCCCAATCGCCGATGTGGTGCCGATGAAGCTCGGCGAGATAACGGATCGGAGCCGGGTCGGCGGGGTCGAGCTTGCTTGCCTGCGCGTATAGTTTCTCAGCCGTAAGATAGCGAGCGGCATTCTCCGCCGCGAGGCCCGCCTTCATCAGCGAGACGATCTGAGCGGATACCTTCGGATCAAAATTCGGTGCGGGGTTGATCGAGCCAACATTCTCAACGCCGAGTTTCTTCAGTTCCTTTGCTGCGTCCTTAGCCGCCGTCGGGAACATGCAGCGATGGTCCAGAACCGATTGCAGCGCCTTGATCGCGGCGTCCTTGTCTGTCGCGGCCTTCGCCTTGCCGTCTTTGAGGTTGGCGTCGACGGTCGCCTTGCGCGATTTGATCTCGTTGCCGACGAGTTTCTCGACCTCGAGCAGGCTGAGCTTGCCGGCCTTATTCTCAAGTTTGCCTACGGCTGTGCCGTCAGGATTCGCAAGCACGGCGACCGGAAGTTTGGATCCGCCGACCAGCGCATCGTAATTGGCCGTCTCGGCGTCTCCGAGTTCCATCGTCACGCACTGACCTGCATACAGCGTCAGATTGCGCGATTCGCGCAGCGGTGAAGCCTTGATCTCCTTGTCCGAAGCCGGGAACCAATATAGGACGAGGCCGGCCTTCACGGGCGGCGTTTTCGCTGTGCGCGTCTTCCATGGCACGTGGTAGACGACCTTCTGCTCGCCGCCGGAGCCGCTGCCGGACATTCCGCCGCCACCGCCTCCGCCTCCGCCGCCGCACGTGGCCCAGACCGGACTTGTTACGAAACAAAGGACGATGACGAACGCGAGAAAGCGTTGAAGCGCAGTTTTCATGGCCGTGATAATAACAGACCGGGCGCCGCAGCGTCCAGCCCGTTTTCCTTGCCTCTAAGGGCGGGTGATTCTACTATTGGTCGAGAAGGACCTTCAAATGAAAAGTACTTCGATGCTAGTGATGCTCGCGGCCCTAATGACGGTTGCCTGTCTGCGTAGCAAGGATGTATCGCTCGAGTATCCGACACCCGAGCCGCCGCCGGCCGCGACGCCGCTGCCGAAGTTGGAACCGAAACGCGACGCGGCGCTGGAGGCGGAGTTCGCGAAGATCGCCGAGGCTGCAAAGGGCAAGGTCGGTGTTGCGGCCGTCGTCCTCGAAACCGGGGAAGCGGCGCTGCTGAACGCGGACGACCGCTATCCGATGCAGAGCGTTTACAAGCTGCCGATCGCGATGGCGATTATGGATCAAGTTCGACTAGGTAAGCTTGATCTCGATGAGAAGATCGGCGTGACGCCCGCAGATTTTGTTCGAAAGGGAATGGCCAGCCCGCTGCGCGACAAGAACCCG
>CAZSOE010000227.1:0-4455 GCA_964608335.1 uncultured Chloracidobacterium sp. | reverse complement strand
AGACGATCTCGTCTTTTTTTGCGGTGAAGAAATCGACGACAGCTTTCTGCTGCGCGGGATCGAGTTCGTTTAGATACATTCGCTTCTTGTCGCGGCCCGCGCGCGTCGGCGGCATTTCGCCGACGAACAGCTTTAATGCAGCGACAACATCTGCCGACATCTTCCACGTTTTCGCGTATGTAGCGAGCCAACGTTTATCGATCTGATTAAAACCGGTCGAACTGCTGACGAGCTTGATCGAGATGCCCTCAACCTTCTCGCCGGATTTGGTCTTGATGCGCACCTCGACATCCGCTTTTTCGCCGTGTGGTTTTGACGCGCTTACACTCTCGATCTCCGCAACCGCGTAATTCATCGCTGACAGCCACGCCCTCGCGTCCACGTCGTTCCGCCAGTTATTGAATTTGTCGCGTATCTCATCCTCGTTCTTGAACCCGGCCTTGGCCGTCTGCGAGCCTTTTTCGACCTTCGTCGCGATAGGAGCTTGGGCCGCCCCGCCAGGTGTAAACAGCGGGATAGCCAGGAAAAGTATCGAGATCCGCAGCGCTTTCAGGCTCATACTCGCAAATAGGGTAGTCCATCGATCGCGATTCCCCCAAGTCATTCGGGCATTGGCGTCCAAAAACTGAGAGGCAGTTTCACGCAGAGTCGCAAGGACGCGAAGAAACGCAGAGCAGAAACAACACGGCCCATGACACTACTGTCTGCTGCCGAGCGCGGGGTCATGGTTCAGTTTGAGAGCTCTCCGTGACCTTTGTGTCTTCTCTTTGTGTCCTTTGTGTTAAGACCAGCCTAAAACACTAACGGCACAAAGGGCGGACACAAAACGCAGAGATAGATCGACCCGCCGTCCTCAAACCGACCCAGCACCCGAGCGCGGCTTTTTCTTGACTTTTCCCGGCTGTTGTGCTATCGTTGCAACATCTTTGCACCCACAAGATTATGGACGAGATTATTTTTTTGAAAAAACGTGGGACAAAGGCAGTAACCACCTTTTGTTGCTTATATTTACATGTCCCACGCGGGTGTGGGACACCCTTGGGACAAACCTCGAACCGGATTTCCTTCAAATCGCCTGTTATCAGGGGTTTACAGGCGGTTTTCCGGCAGAAGAGGGGCAATGGACCCGGCATAGAGCGGGACGAAACGGCGCGGGCTTGATAATATGCCGCGCCTCACCTACTATCAACGCGAATCGTGTCTTAAATTCAATCTCGAAAGGAAGGTGAGAACCCGGGTTATGAAACGCTATCGCATTGCTTCTTCGGCCTTGTGCTTGGTCCTGATCACGATCGCAGCAGGCACCGGCGGCGCTCAGGGAACCGCCGCAGATTATGAGCGGGCAAATGGTCTGCAAGCCAGGTTCCAGGCGCTGGCGATCGATATGCCCGGCTTCCCGACCTGGATCGGGCGTACCGATCGCTTTTGGTATTCCCGGACCGTACAGGGCGGGAACGAGATCGTCCTGGTCGACGCGGATACGCTGACCCGGCGGCCGGCATTCGACCACGAGCGGCTTGCGGCGTCGCTCTCGGCGGCATCGGGAGAAAAGTACACCGCAACCAGACTTCCCTTAGGCGGCGGTGCGAATCTCACTTTTACCGACAATGAGCAGAAGCTCACTTTCATAGCGGCAAACAGCCGCTGGGAATGCACGCTCTCGGACTATAAATGCACGCGTCTCGGCCCGGCTCCCGTGATCTCCGGTTTTAATACGCCGCCGCAGCTACGCACACCGCCCGCGCCGCCGCCCGACACACCCCGCGCCTCGCCCGACGGGGAGTGGGAGGCGTTCATTCGGAATTACAACATCGCGATCCGCTCAAAGGATCGAAAGACCGAGTTCATGCTGAGCTTCGACGGCTCTGAGGACAATTACTACGCGCTGAACGCGATCGTCTGGTCACCCGACGGCAAGCGGATCGCCGCCTATCGCACCAAGCCCGGTTACAAGCGACGGATACACTTCGTCGAGTCATCGCCTCTGGATCAGATGCAGCCCAAGTATTGGTCGATCGAATATGCAAAGCCGGGCGACACCGTTGATATCGAACAGCCCGTACTTTTTGTGCTCGACACGAAGCAGCAAATAACGGTCGATAACTCGCTCTTCCCGAATCCTTACGACATGACCAACCTCGTTTGGCGTAGAGACAGCCGGGCGTTCACGTTCGAATACAACCAGCGTGGTCATCAGGCCTATCGCGTGATCGAGGTAGACGCAACGACCGGGCGCGCCCGGGCATTGATCGAAGAGCTGCCGAAGACATTCTTCTGCTATTCCGGCAAGCGCTATCGAATGGACATCGACGACGGTAAGGAAGCGATATGGATGTCCGAACGCGATGGCTGGAACCATCTTTATCTCTACGATGCGAACGGTCAGGTCAAGAACCAGATCACGCGCGGGAACTGGGTTGTGCGCGGTGTCGACCGCGTCGATGAAGCGAAACGGCAGATATACTTTCGCGCGAGCGGCATGACCGCCGGCATCGATCCCTATTTCGTGCATTATTACCGGATCAACTTCGATGGATCAGGGCTCGTTCCGCTGACCGAAGGCGACGCGAATCACGCGGTCAACTATTCGCAGGATCTGAAGTATTTTGTCGATCGCTGGTCGCGGGTCGATCTGCCGCCGCAGGCCCAACTCCGCAGCGTCGCGGACGGTAAGGTGTTGATGGAACTGGGCAAGACGGACATCACCGAGCTGACAAAGGCCGGCTGGCGGCCGCCCGAGGTATTCGTCGCGAAGGGCAGGGACGGGTTGACCGACATCTGGGGCGTGATAATCCGCCCAACAAATTTTGACGCCAGAAAGACGTATCCCGTGATCGAGAACATTTACGCCGGACCGCAGGATTCATTCGTTCCGAAGGCGTTTTCGCCGTATTCCGCGATGCAGGCGCAGGCCGAGCTTGGATTTATCGTCGTGCAGATCGACGGGATGGGCACATCGAACCGCTCAAAGGCGTTTCACGACGTCGCGTGGAAGAACCTTGGCGATGCCGGCTTCCCCGACCGCATCCTCTGGCACAAGGCCGTTGCGGCGAAATACAAGTACTACGACATCACTCGTGTTGGCGTCTATGGAAACTCGGCCGGCGGTCAGAACGCGCTGGGCGCGCTTCTTTTCCATCCCGAGTTTTACAAGGCTGCGGTCGCGTCCGCCGGGTGTCACGACAATCGGATGGACAAGATCTGGTGGAATGAGCAGTGGATGGGCTGGCCTCTCGGAACCGAGTATGCCGCAGCATCGAATGTCGACAACGCCTATCGCCTAAAGGGTAAGCTTCTGCTCTCGGTCGGCGAAATGGATCCGAACGTCGACCCGGCATCAACGATGCAGGTGGTCAACGCCCTTATCAAAGCACGGAAGACCTTTGACCTGATCGTATTGCCGGGGCTCGGTCACGGGTCCGGTGGCGAATACGGCGAGCGAAAGCGGTTCGATTTTTTTGTCCACCATCTGCTCGGCGTTGAGCCGCCCGATTGGAACCGCAACGACGCAAACGTCGCCGTCGGAACGTCGCAGGACGAATGAGGAGCGATCGGCATTTTGGGGCGAACCATCGAAGGTCGCCCTTCGTCATATTCCCATCGATGGATGTTGGTACTGGGAGCGCGCCTGTGATCGCGAGATCAATTCACATCTTTCTTTTTGTCTGTATTGTGGCGCCGGTTCTCGCGCACGCGCAGAAGGCATGTTTCGGGGCCGCTGCGCGTACGGACGCGGAACGAAACGCCAGGGTGTGGCGCCAGCCCGATCCGTCGTATGATCCCGTCCTTGGCTACGCGGCGTCCGAAGGCCCTCGACGCGGCACACCGCCGGTAGATGCGGCCGGTCTCGCCCGGCCCATTGTGTGCAGTGCGAATCCCGACAAAACTCCCGGCAAAGGGACGACACCAAAATTCCACTGTTCGGTCGCCGGCGTGAACGACAAGGATGGCGAGCCCATACGGTACAAGGTAAAGCCGCACTTCAAGGGACAGTCGCGCGACAAACGCAACGGCGAGATCTACGGTGAGTTTCTGGCATCGCGTTTTTCAAAGGCCCTCGGGTTTTTTGCCGACGACGAATGGGTTGCCGACGTTACGTGCGCGGATTGCGAAAAGAGTTTGACCAGCAAATTTCAGGGCGCACCCTGGAACCCGTTTCAGCCGGCCGCGGGAATCGAGCTCTCGCTTGGCAAGGGGATCGATGTCGGGTGCAGCGGTAAGGACTCGGCCGCGCTCGATTCTGCTCTTCCGAAACTTCTCGCCGGCGGTCAGCCGCGTGCCGAGATCGATGCGTTCAAACTGTGGCTCGCCTTTATCGACCATGGCGACACTAAGTCCGACAATCACAAGTACGCCTGTCTCGATCGCAAAAAAGCTGCGGGTGGAACCTATACGTGTAGCTCTGAAGATATGATCTTCTACGTCAGCGATATGGGCTCGACCTTTGGCTACTCA
>CAZSOE010000226.1:0-4484 GCA_964608335.1 uncultured Chloracidobacterium sp. | reverse complement strand
GCCGATTGGACGATCCGCCCCCGGCTCTTGACGATCGCCGGGATCTCGCAGGTGATCCCGATCGGCGGCGGCGTCAAGCAGTATCAGGCTCTTGTCTCACCTGAAAAACTAAAGCAATTCGGTGTAACGATCGAGGATGTATCGACCGCACTCGAAAAATCGAATGCGAACTCGACGGGCGGGTTCGTCGATGCACAGTCGCAGGAGTACCTGGTCAGGAACCTCGGCCGATTCTACTCCATCGACGAGCTCAAAAACACGGTCGTTGCTTACCGAAACAATACCGCGATCCGGCTCGGCGACGTTGCAGCGGTGGAGTTCGGTCCGCGTATCAAGCGCGGCGACGCCGGCTCCAACGGCCAGCCCGCCGTCATCATGTCGGTGCAGAAGCAGCCGGGGGCATCGACTATCGATCTGACCAAGAAGGTCGAAACGGCAATTAAGGAGCTGCAAACGACGCTGCCGCCCGACATCGTCATCAACACGAATCTTTTCCGCCAGTCCAATTTCATCGAGGCCTCGATCGGCAACGTCGTCGAAGCGCTGCGCGACGGCGCGATCCTCGTGGCGATCGTCCTGTTCCTGTTCCTGCTCAACTTCCGGACGACGGCGATCACGCTGACCGCGATCCCGCTCTCGTTCGTCGTCACGTTCCTCGTTCTTTGGGCGTTCGGGATCTCGATCAACACGATGACGCTCGGCGGGCTGGCCGTCGCGATCGGCGAGCTGGTCGACGACGCTATCGTAGATATCGAGAACATCTACCGACGCCTTCGCGAAAACTACGCGTCGCCCGATCCACGTCCGTCGCTCGAGGTCATCTACCATGCATCATTGGAGATCCGCTCGTCGATCGTGTTCGCGACCATTATCGTGGCGCTCGTTTTCCTTCCACTCTTTATGCTCACAGGCGTCGAGGGCAGGCTGCTTGCCCCGCTTGGGCTCGCGTACATCACTTCGCTGGTCGCATCGCTTTTCGTCAGCCTGACGATTACTCCCGTTTTAGCATCGTACCTGATACCTCAGCTTTTCAAGCGAAAAAAGGGACGCGGAATCTTAGCCGGCTGGATCAGCGGCGTGAAAGCGAGATTTACCCGAGCCGCAGATGCCAATGAACGTCCCAACTTCGAAGGTGCGGGAGACGCAGGGCATTCCGATGAGGACAGTTTCGTCGTTCGCCGTTTGAAAAAGTGGGACGAGAGTCTTCTCCAGTGGACGCTTCGCCGCCCATACAAGGTGATGATCGGGGCGACCGCCCTGTTCCTGATAACGATGGCAACGCTGCCTTTTGTGGGCACCTCTTTTCTTCCCGAGTTCAACGAAGGAACGCTGACGATCAACGTGCTGGCACAGCCCGGCACCTCGCTCGCTGAATCGAACCGCATCGGGACGATCTCGGAGAAGCTGATAATGGAGGTTCCGGAGGTGATTTCCACCGGCAGGCGAACCGGGCGTGCCGAGCTTGACGAGCACGCCGAAGGCGTCCACTACGGCGAGATCGATGTCGATCTGAGGAAGTCGGATCGATCACGCGAAGAAATACTTGCCCATATTCGTGAAAGGCTCGCCATTGTTCCGGGCGTGTCGGTCAGCGTGGGACAGCCGATTTCCCACCGGCTCGATCACCTGCAATCGGGTGTGCGTGCGCAGATCGCGGTCAAGCTGTTTGGTGATGACCTCGCAATCTTGCGATCGAAGGCGGAGGAGATTCGCAACGTGATGCAGACGGTCGAGGGAACCGCCGATGTACAGATCGAACGACAGGTTCTGATCCCTCAGATCAGATTCCGCGTTGACCGCGATCGAGCGTTGCAGTACGGCCTGCCGCCCCGCGAGATCACGGACACTTTGGAAACCGCCCTTAACGGCAAAACCGTTTCGCAGGCTATCGAGGGAGCAAGACGCCATGACGTTTTGGTGCGGTTTGACGACGCCTCTCGAAACAGCCTTGACGCGCTGCGAAATGTCACGATCGACACGCCCCAAGGCACGCAGATACCGGTCTCCGCCGTCGCGACGATCGAAAATCTTCCGGGGCCGAACCAGATCCTTCGGGAAAATACGCAGCGGCGGATCGTGATCTCGTCCAACACGGCCGGACGTGATCTCGGCTCCGTGGTCCGCGAAATGGAGAATCGCATCGCGGCGCAGGTGGATCTGCCGCAAGGCTACTTCCTCGAGTTCGGCGGACAATTCCAGGCGTCGCAGGAGGCGACGCGGACGCTGTCGCTTCTCACCATCTTTTCCCTCATCGCGATTTTCTTTCTGTTAATAAAGGCGCTCGGCGACTGGCGTTCCGCCCTGCAGGTGATGATCAATATCCCGCTCGCCTTGATCGGAGCGGTGATCGCTCTTCTCTTAAGCGGCGGAGTTTTCTCGATCGCTACGCTGGTCGGGTTCATCTCTCTTGTCGGCATCACTTCGCGCAATGGGATAATGATGATCTCGCATTACCTTCATCTGATGCGCGAGGAGGGCGAGGACTTCACCGAGGCGATGATCATCCGCGGATCGCTCGAAAGGCTCGTGCCCGTGATGATGACCGCGCTCACGGCCGGGCTATCGCTCGTCCCGTTCATCCTGGCGGCGGACGCTCCCGGGAAGGAGATACTGCACCCGCTCGCCGTGGTGGTTCTGGGCGGCATCCTGACGTCAACCCTGCTCGACCAGGTCGTCACGCCGGCCGTGTTTTACAAGTTCGGCAAGCCCGCCGCCGACCGCATAATCGCCGAACGTGAGGGCAGCGGAGCGCAATCGTTGAGCGGTACGGAAGTCCCCCCGTTTGGCGAGCGGATGCCGGAGTGGAAAACGGATTAGCGACTTCGAAGGTGGAGGGCCCAACTTGACCTTCAAGGTAAGATTAGGAGGGCGATTATGAAAAGTAAATTATTGTTCACGGCGGCGGCTGCGGCCGTTCTCTTGGCCGTCCAAGCTTTCGGGCACGACCTCTTTCTCAAGCTCGACAGCTTTTTCGTCGCGGCCAACTCCAAAGTAACGATCAACATCCTCAACGGGACCTTCATGGCGAGCGAGGGGGCGGTCAATTACGTCCGGCTGGCGGATGCGAGCATCGTCGCGCCGGGCGGCGCCCGGACGAAACCGGCCGAGGCGAACTTCACCAAGAACGAGACGACCTCTTTCCTCAACGTGGACATCAAGGACGCGGGCACTTACGTCGCTGGCCTGTCCACTATGGAACGCGAGATCGATCTGGAAGGTAACGATTTCAACGAATATCTGTCGCACGACGGGATTCCCGACACGTTGGCAGAACGGAAAGAGCGGAAGGAGCTAGACAAAAAGGTGCGTGAGAGGTATTCGAAGCACGTGAAGACGATCTTCCAGGCCGGCGATGTACGGACGGATAGTTACAATGCCGTTCTCGGATATCCGGTGGAACTCGTCCCGCAACAAAATCCGTACAAGCTAAAGTCCGGCGACACGATCGAGGTACTCTGTTTGAAGGACGGGAAGCCGCTCGTGAACCAATTCGTTCAGTCCGGGCGTGAGACTGACGGCAAAGTTGTGACCGGCCAGGACGTTCGGACCGATAGGAAGGGCATCGCAAAGTTCAAACTTGATGGCACTGGAAAGTGGTATGTCCGGTTCATCAACATGACGCGGCTGAACGACCCGAAGCTCAACTACGAATCGAAGTGGGCGACGCTGACCTTCGAGATCAGGTAACTCTGTTGACGCAGGGAACATGAAGTTTCTAAGATGCTACAAAGAAATCTGGTTCGGGATCGGCCTGGGGGCCCTCGCCTGGCTGGTCGATGCGGTCATGCACGTCGAACTCGGTGCGGGGGGGCATTCGGGCGGTGTTTGGACCGAGGTGTTCTCACCTCACCCGACGGCGTTCATTTTTCGTGTCTTCTATTTTATCGTCGCCGTCGCGTTCGGTGTATTCCTGTGGCGGGCTAATTGGCGTGAACGTCAGCTTAGCGCACTCGAGGAGTCGGTCGTCTCGTTCCAGCGTCAACTCGACGCCCCGGCGCTGCGGATAGTAGCTACGATACGTAAGCTTCAAAACCGTAACTCCGTTCGCTTGGATGACACGGCCAACCGTCTCGCTGCCGAGATCGGGAAGGACGCGGTCCTGCTCGATGAACTCGCGAAGAAATATCTCGAATTCGGAAGGCTGGTTCAGGAAGGTGAAACCGACCGCGCGATCGAGACGCTTCGGAGCATCGAAATATGGCTTGCTGAAAGGAAAGCCGCCACCAAGTAGTGAAAAAAAACGAGAGCCTGACAGTTCTTCTCGCCGACGACGACGAAAGCCTTCGCCGGGTTCTGGAATTTCAATTGAACGAGGCTGGTTACAAAGTCGTCCCGGCGGCCGACGGTCACGAGGCTCTGACGATCTTCGAACAAAACGAGGTCGATTGCGTCATCACCGACCTGCGGATGCCGAGGCTTTCAGGTCTGGAACTTCTGGAGAAGGTAAAAGCAACCAAGGGCGAAATCCCGGTAATCGTCACGAC
>CAZSOE010000225.1:0-4484 GCA_964608335.1 uncultured Chloracidobacterium sp. | reverse complement strand
TTCGTCGCTCCGGCGACCGACCCGTCGGCCTGACCGAGCCGGACCATCAGGTTGCCGAAGTAGAGCGGGTCTTTCACGGTTTGCTCGGCCTCTTCGAGCGTGACACCTTTGGCCCGGCGAAGCTGGTGATAAAGCTCCGCCATGCGGCCGAATTCGCGGTGGTCCTTGCGATGATCTAAGACATTGACGCCGTTAAGATTAGCTCCCGTCGAGGACGCAAGCTCGCGGATCTTTTCTTCATTACCGATCACGGTCGCGCGAGCTACCGAATCGCGTGCGCAGACAGCCGCAGCCTCGAGCGTGCGAGGATCGTCACCCTCGGGCAGGATGATGTGCTGCGGATCGGCCGCTGCGCGTTCTCGGATTCTTTGCAGGATCATTGGACCAGTCGCCAAGGGCGCCAAACAATATACGCCTAGGGTGCAATGAGCGAAGCGAATGGAACCCTAGGTACAAAACCCAACCGTCTACGCGACGCTGAAGGCGTCGAACAATTCACCGTCGAGCTCGTCCCCCTCAGGGACGGAAATCTGTCTTTGACTTATACCTAGGGTTCCGCTTCGCTCCACCCTAGGCCTTATTGTTTGTCGCCTATGGCGACAGGAACTGCGGATCAGCTCAATTTAGCATACAACGAACCTACCGGAAACTTGCACAAAGCAGCCGTTGTTTCTAGACTTGGTGAAAAGCCGAGTGACGCCTCATGAGCAAGCAAGATAGACACGAGAGGAAATTGCGACGCCGCGAACGTTCGGAGCTGAAACAGCGCATGTTCAGCTTCCTGATGTTTCTGCCCAATCTTGTCATCCTGCTCGGCCGGCTTCTCAAGGACCGGCGAGTGCCGCTTGCCGACAAAACGCTGTTTGTCGCCGCGCTTGTTTACTTCGTTTCGCCGATCGACCTCATACCCGACATTTTCCCGTTCGTCGGGCAGGTCGACGACCTCTACCTGATCGCCCTCACGCTGCTTCGCCTTATAAACCGAACTGATGACACCATCGTGCGTCAGTTATGGCCCGGAAACGGCGATATCGTGGCGCTGGCCGATTCAATCGCCGGAATCGCCCCCAAATTCCTGCCCCGGCGCGTCTCGCGCGTGCTAACCTCCCGCGTCGAGCTTGCTCCTGCGGGCAAGGCCCTGCGGAGCATCACCAGCCGCGACGAACCTCTCGTGCGCGAGATCGCGGCCGAGCCGGAACTTAGGCTCGAGACGCCTTCGAGGCGGGTCGGTTGAACCTTCCCCAAAGTTTTTCGTAAATTACAACAAAATCAAGACTTTTCTGTGGAAGGTCACCCTGCTTTGCAACTATATTAGACGCAAGCAGTAGCACTGAATTGAAACACTTTGGCGTTTGGCCTTGGCTTTTCGTTATAATGGCCGCGTTCAGCGGAAGGCCTGTCACTTTTTTATGTTTGAACGCTACACGGAGCGGTCTCGGCGGGTCATCTTTTTTGCCCGTTATGAGGCCCTTCAATACGGTTCGCAGACCATTTCACCCGAGCACATCCTGCTCGGGCTTATGCGTGAGGACAAAACGCTTTCGGCCCGCTTTTTCCCTTTTCGCCACGCCATAACCGTTGATACCATCCGCCGCGACGTCGAGGAAAGGATCGCCGTTCGTCGCCGCATCCCGCAAAGCTCGGAACTCCACCTATCGTCGGCGACCAAACAGATACTCTTTTACGCCGCCGAAGAAAGCCGCCAGCTCAAGAACCGGCATATCGGCCCCGAGCACTTGCTGCTCGGCATCGTTCGCGAGGAAAAATCGATCGCGGCCGAGATCGTATTCGGCTATGGCCTGAGGCTTCAGGCCGTCCGCGACGAGATGTCAAAGGCCGCCGGGATCCCGGGCGTTTCGGCGCCTGTCCGCGAGAAGCCATCCAAGACGCCGGCGCTCGTTGAATTCACGCGCGACCTGACCGTCGAGGCCGCCGACGGACGGCTCGACCCGCTGGTCGGGCGCGAACCGGAGATGCAGCGGATCATCGAGATCCTGTGCCGCCGGACCAAGAACAGCCCGGTCCTCATCGGCGAATCGGGCGTAGGCAAGACCGCCATCGTCGAAGGCCTGGCACAGCGGATCGTCGAACACCGCGTTCCGAGCTTTCTCGAGAACAAACGGATCCTGCTGCTCGATCTCTCGCTGATCGTGGCCGGAACCAAGTACCGCGGCCAGTTCGAGGAGCGGCTCAAGAAGATAATGACCGAGCTGAAGGAGTCGAGCGAGAATATCGTCTTTATCGACGAGCTTCACACTCTGGTCGGGGCCGGTTCGGCCGAAGGCACGCTCGACGCCGCAAACATTCTTAAGCCCGCTCTGTCTCGCGGCGACATCCAATGCATCGGCGCGACAACGCCCGGTGAATATCGCAGATCGATCGGCCGCGACCGTGCTCTCGAACGCCGCTTTCAGGCCGTTAAGATCGAACCGCCCTCCGAGGGCGAGGCCGTCGAGATCATCTCTGGGATAGTCGAGCGATACGAGGCGTTTCATCAGCTTCGCTACACCAAGGACGCGCTTAAGGCCGCGGTCGAGCAGTCGAACCGCTACATCGCCGACCGCTTTTTGCCGGACAAGGCGATCGATGTGCTCGACGAGGCCGGCGCCAGGGCGAAGCTCCGCTATCAGCAGGAACAGCAGGGCGAACCGTCGTGGAAGGAAACCGTCGAGAATTGGAAACGCGCCGCCGCGAACGAGGACCAATTGATCTCGTACGAGCTGCGCTCGCTCGAAGATTCGTTCTTTGCGGTCGAGGTGACAAAGGACGACGTCGACGAAGTGATCGCGCGATGGACCGGTGTCCCGGTCAGCTCGGTAAAGCAGAAAGAGGCGGAAAAGTTGCTCCGGATCGAGGAAGCGCTTCACCAGCGGATCGTCTCGCAGCGGCCTGCTATTTCGGCGCTCGCGCGTGCGATACGCCGCTCGCGTGCCGGGCTGAAGAATCCCGGACGGCCGGTCGGTTCGTTCCTTTTCCTCGGGCCCACCGGCGTCGGCAAGACGGAGGTCGCGCGTTCGATAGCCGAATATCTATTCGGCTCGGAGAAGTCGCTCATTCGTTTCGACATGAGCGAATTCATGGAAAAACACTCGGTCTCGAAGTTCATAGGCTCGCCGCCCGGATACGTCGGCCACGAGGACGGCGGCCAGTTGACCGAGAAGCTCCGGCGCTCGCCCTATGCCGTTGTGCTTTTTGACGAGATCGAAAAGGCGCATCCCGACCTCTTTAATATCCTGCTGCAGGTGTTTGAGGACGGCGTGCTTACCGATTCGCAGGGCCAATCGGTCGATTGCAAACACGCGATCTTTATAATGACCTCGAACCTCGGCGCGCGCATCATCCAAAAGCGCGCATCGCTCGGGTTCCAGAGCGGTGCCGATTCCTCGCGGCAGCGGATCGAGGACGAGGTGATGCAGCGCGTCAAGCAGACCTTCCAGCCTGAATTCATCAACCGCGTCGACGAGATCATCATTTTTGACGAACTGGCCGACGACGACCTGCTCAGGATCGTCGACCTTCAGGTCGAGCGGCTGAATCGCGCGGTCGAACAACGCGACCTCAAGGTCGTGCTCACGGACGCGGCCCGCCGCTGGCTGATCGATAAGACCTGCACAGACCGGAAGTACGGGGCGCGGCCGCTAAAACGCGCAATGCAGAAGCACATCGAAGACGAGTTGTCGGAAGCACTTATCCAGGGCCACCTGGCGGACTCCGGGACGATCGAGGTCTCGCCGTCAGGCGACCGCCTCGCGTTCCGCGCACTTCGGCCGCGCCGCACCGCAGCGGAAAAGAAACTCTCGCAAAAGGCCTAGCCGCTTCCCTCCTCCATCAAGCTTTCGACCCAGCGCAGAAAACTGTCTTCATAGACAAGGTGCGGGCTCCGCAGAGTTCGGCGTTTAGCCGTGCGGAATGTTCCGTCCTCGCACATCTCGTTCAGCGTGCTTCGGGAAGGGGTTGGGACGATTATCCTGTTGTGCCTGATGATCCGCTCGATCTCAGAGAGGCGGAGAAGTGGCCGCGTGGGCAAATCCAACGTTCGTTTTGTGAAAGTCATATGTGTTACGTGATAAATGGTCTGGATCCGCACCGGCGCCTCGTGACGGCGCACGTCGTGCATTGTCGGAGAGCCGGTCTCGCCCGTAGACGGCTTCAAAACAGGAAATGGACAAATTTGCTAATGATCCTGGGATTTCTCGCATCTTGTTATTCCAATTCCTGCCCGGCTGTACTATGGTGACAATTGCCGGGCGGTATGTAAGCGGCGAGGGAAACCTCGAACTCAATCGGCTCGCCCAATATCGTCCGACATTTGCACGTTATCATACATTCATTTCATATGCAAGCCTTCAAGTTCTCGCCCGATGACATGCTCACGGCCCTCGCGATCGTCAATGTCTTCGAGACCGGACGCCCGCTCGGTGATCACGCGGCGGTCGCCGTCCTCAACGAGGCGACGCGCCGGGCCTACTTCGGCGACGCCCCCG
>CAZSOE010000224.1:0-4531 GCA_964608335.1 uncultured Chloracidobacterium sp. | reverse complement strand
TGAAGAGCCGCGGCCGGATATGTCACACTATTTTTAACAAACAAAACGCCTCAAGCGCAAAATCTGCCTCTTGCGTCTCCCCATTTCCGCGATAGAGTTTGTTTTCTCGTCAGGAGTACCCCTTTATGAATAACCCATCTGCCCATCAGGCTGCATCGAAGTCTCAGCGAAACCAAGTTCAGACCCACACGCGCGAAGCGCTGAAGAACGAGGTGATCGAGGGCCGGACCGTTCAGAAACCGGCCGCCAGCCGTCGTCATAATATCATCCGGACCAATTTTATCGTTGGGATCGGCAGCCGGATCCAACGAAGCGGCTTTGAAGTGTATTCGGGCGACATGCAGGTGCACGTTCCGCCGAACTCCGTTCTTTTTCCCGATGTCGCGGTCGTTGGCGGCGAGCCGGTATTCAGCGACCAGCGCAGCTCGACCTTAACTAATCCGACGGCGGTCGTTGAGATATTCTCGGCCGCGTCGCCGTCTCATGACAGGACTGCCCGGCTCGAAGGCTTTCTCGCTATTCCATCAATAAAAGAATGCCTGCTCGTCAACGAGAACGAGATGCGCGTCGAGCATTACGCGCGGCAGCAGATCAAACAGTGGGTCTATCGGATCTACAACGAGCGCGACGATGTGATAGTGCTTGATTCGCTTTCGGTGCGGATATCGGTTTCCGAAGTTTACGCGCAGGTGAAGTTCGGCGAGTCGGAATTGAGCTCACGCGCAGTCAATTAGGTTGCAGAAGCCCGCGCGTCAGCAGGGGCCTAACACTCGAGTTGCGGCCCTTGTTAAGCCCTTGCTAACGCGCGGGCTTCTGCACCTTCGCGGTAACTTCCTCACATCAGACTAACGGGATCGATCTCGACATGCACCGTCCTCATCTGGCAACCATGCGCTTCTGCTTCGGCGAGAGCGATGTCCAGCAGGTCTCGCAGCGCTCGCCGGCTCTGGCTCTTTAGTATCAGTTGCAGGCGGTATTCGTCCTTCAAACGTGATATGGAAGCCGGTGCAGGCCCGAGAATGCGGACTTGACGCTGCGCGTTCGCGGCGATGAGCGCTCGAGAGATCGTGTTCGCATTCCTTTGCGCGTCGCCGAGGTTGCGGTGCTTTACGAGTATGCTCGCCAGCACGCAATACGGCGGATAGACGAGCCGCTCGCGAAACCTCATCTCCTCCGTGTAAAAGCCCTCGTAATCCTGGGCAACCGCATGCCGAAGCGCATAATGCTCCGGGTAATAGGTCTGTATCAGCACACTGCCCGGCCTATCGCCGCGGCCTGCGCGCCCGGCGACCTGGGTTATCAGTTGAAAAGTGCGCTCGGCCGATCGTAGATCGGGGAGCCCGAGACCGATGTCCACCGAAACAACGCCAACGAGCGTCACGTTCGGAAAATCGTGCCCTTTCGCGATCATCTGCGTGCCCACAAGCATGTCGATCCGCCGGGCGGCGAAATCGAGAAGGTGGCGGTCCAGCTCGCCCTTGCGGGTCATCGTATCGCGGTCGATGCGTGCGATGCGCATTTCGGGAAACTTCTTGCTAAGTTGCTCTTCGATGTTCTCCGTCCCTTGACCGACGAAATAGAGGTACTCACTCTGGCATTCGGGGCAGAGCCGGGGAACCTTTTCGCGATAGTTGCAGTAGTGGCAAAGCAGCTTGTCTGCCCCGCGATGGAACGTGAGCGTGATGTCGCAGTTGCGGCACTTGATAGTCTCGCCGCAGGTGCGGCATAGAACGAATTGCGAGAAGCCGCGCCGGTTGAGCAGGATAATGATCTGCTCGCCGCGGCCGTGTGTCTGGCCGATCGCCGCCAGCAATTCGGGTGATAGCGCGATATCTTTGCCACCGGCCTTTCTAAACACCTCGCGCATATCTATCAGCCGCGCCTCGGCAAGCGACCGGCCGCCAAACCGGTCGGGAAGCTGCAAATACTGGTATTTGCCCGACTTTGCGTTATGGAACGTTTCAAGTGCCGGCGTTGCCGAGCCGAGGACGGCGACCGCTCCGGCACGATTGGCGCGGACGACCGCGATATCACGCGCACTATAGAAAGGCTGTTCGTGTTGACGGTAAGACGGGTCATGTTCTTCGTCGACGATCACGAGGCCGAGATCGGCGAGCGGTGCAAAAACGGCCGAACGCGTGCCGATCGCCACGCGTGCAAGCCCTCGATGGATGCGGCGCCATTCGTCATAGCGCTCACCGGCACCGAGGTTCGAGTGCAGGATCGCGACCTCCGAGCCAAAGACCGACCGCAGCCGTCGCGAGAAGATCGGTGTTAGGGCGATCTCCGGCACAAGCATCAACGCCGAACGGCCGTGATCAAGCGCCGCGCGGATCGCGCGAATGTAAACCTCGGTTTTGCCGCTGCCCGTGACGCCGTGCAGTAAGAAGCCCTTATATTGACCCTCGGCGGCTAGTGAACCCGTGATCGCGTCGAGCGCGTTTTGCTGGTCAGCCGTCAGCGGGAACTCTTCTTCGCGCCTGAGGTCGGCCCCGGACAGCGGATCGCGGCGAACATCCTGAACGTAGATCTCGACGAGACCGAGCTTTGCGAGCGTGGTCACCGGCGAAGCGCCGACATCCGCGCGTTCGAGCACGTCGGTAAACAACATCTCGCCGCCGTTGGCCGACAGCAGCTCGAGGACCCATTCCTGCATGTCGGTCAGTGGTTTGTCGTCGCCATCGGGGATAGTCGTCAGCAGCCGGACGGCTTTACGACGTTTTGGACGGACCTTCTCGTTGTGCAGACCGGCGGGCAAGGCGCCCTTGAGCATTTCGCCCCACGAACAGGCGTAATAATCCGATGCCCATCGCGTCAATTCGAGGATCTCGGCGGTGATCAGCGGCTCTTCGTCGAGCAGCTCGGCGACATCTTTGAGCTTCGACTCGTCAAGCTCAAGCTCGGGCGGAAGTTCTTCATGAAGCTCTACCGCGTATCCGATCAGCTCACGGCGGCCGAACGGCAATTTGAGCCGCGCTCCTGTTTGAATGCGGCCGCTAAGTTGATCTGGTATTCGGTAGGTAAAAACCCTGCGAAGCGGAACGGGCAGCGCCGCTTCGACGAATTTTGGACGTTTTCGCAAGCTCACTTACACGCAACTTTAACGTAAAGTGCGGTAAACTGCTCGTATGGACGACATGTTCATCGTCGGTAACACGCGAAGGGGCGTGAACAAGGTTTTTATCGTCGCGGCGTTGATCGGCATCGCCGTTATCGGCGGGGTCATCTGGCTTATCAGCCTTCGTCCTTCGATGGATGAGCAACGCGAACAGATCCTTGCGGGCTCGTTTCGCGAAGGCACGCCGCAGTTCGCCGAGCTGAACAAGGACATCATCATTTCCACCGATGACCGGACGGTCCAATCGCCCACCGGTCTTGGCACGATCTCGATGTTCATAACGGGCCGCATCCGCAATAAGGGAACGCGGACGATCACGGTGCTTGAAGTCAACGTCGGCGTCGTGACCCAGTTCAACGAGCTGTTAAAGGAACGTAGGATGCTGGTCGTTCCCGTTCAGCAGCAACAGCTCGGGCCCGACGAGGTCATCCCGATCACCATCACACTGGACGGCTTTTTGCCCGACGACGACCGGGCGAATATTCGCTGGAAAGTGACCGCGATAAAGGCCGAATAGCTGCCTAGGAAGTCTCTCTTACAAACAATTCCTCCAGCGACTGCTTGACCGGCTGAACCGATATCAGGTGACCGCCGGCCGCGCGCGTGACGGCGAGTACCGCTTCGACGTCCGTCTCGTCGAGCACCGTAATGACCGCGCCAGCGGGCTTTGGCGAGATCGCCGCGCCGGCGATGAACTCGATCTTTTCGCGGATCTGATCGGTCTCGACGCCCTGAATACTGATCTCGAGCGCTCGCTGCTTTTCGTCGGTTGCGAGAAGTTCGCTGAGGTTGCCAGTCGCGGCAAGCCGGCCGCCGCGAAGGATGGCTACCTCGTCGCAGAGTGCTTCGATGTCGGAAAGGATGTGCGTCGACATAAAGACGGTCACCCCCTTAGCACGCAACCCGGCGATCAGCTCGCGGATCTCGCGTCGTCCAACGGGGTCAAGGCCGCTCATTGGCTCATCGAGAAAGACGATCTCAGGATCGTTGATCAGCGATTGTGCCAGAGCGACGCGCTGGAGCATTCCTTTCGAGTATTTTCTTAGCTGCCGACGCCATTCTCTTTCGCCAAGGCCGACGGCTGTCAACAGGTCCCGGGTCTTCGCTTCGCGGGTCGCGGCGTCATAGCCGAAGAGGCGCCCGAAGTGGTCCATCAATTCGCGGGCAGATAAGTAATCGTAGAAGTAAGGATTTTCGGGGCAGTAGCCGATGCGGCGATGCATTTCGACGTCCGAAATATCGTGCCCGAGAATTCGCGCGCTGCCGGACGTCGGGAACATAAGGCCCATCAGCAGCTTGATAGTGGTCGTCTTGCCCGCGCCGTTGCCGCCAAGAAAGCCGAAAACCTGACCGCCCTTTACCTTCAGCGACAGGCCGTCGAGGGCGCGGACCTTTTTCTTCTTCACGAATCCG
>CAZSOE010000223.1:0-4539 GCA_964608335.1 uncultured Chloracidobacterium sp. | reverse complement strand
ACCTGAATGTGCACTTTGGCAAGGCCGTTCGCGTCTGAGTTCGAATGGAAGATGACCGGTCGAAAGCTTGACCCGATTATCTTGATCATTATCTGAGCCCCGGCAACGACCTTCCTGCTCGTTCCGCGGCAGATCAGTATGTTGAGGGTCTTGCGGTCGCCGCCGCGAAAGCGGGTCCCATCAAGCATCTCGAGAGTGAGCTTATTATGTTCCGGCCGATCCTGTCCTGAAAGCTCGCTGACAACCTCGACGGCGTCTTCGGGAAGCAGCAATTCTTCGATCACGGCGATCGGTTCGAGGATGGGAGCGTCCGCAAAGGGATCTGCCACCGGCGAAGCAAAACCATCGAGCGGTACCGCAACCGGCACGGGGACCGCCGTTTCTACGACCACGGGTTGTGGCGCCTGTTTTGATACATTTCGGGCCGAGCCGGACATCCCTTTGAGGTCATCGATGCGGCCAGCCTTCACTGCCGCGCAGATGAGCTTATGTTGCCGCGAAACGCGTTCGGCGAGCTCCTTTTCGTCAAGATCGAGCGCGCCGAGTTCTTCGTAATTGACGCGCTTGCTAGCAAGGATCGTACCTTTGTTGTAGACGAGCGACATTATTTGGCGCGAGGGCGCACCCTTGTCTTCCGTCTGGACGTGGTAAACGGTGCCGTTGAACTCGATGTCTGTATTGAAGCCAGCGATCACAGGTGTTGCCGGGGCCGAAGAGACGCGCGGAGAGGCGGACGCGCGGGGAGAAACCGCCAGTTTCAAGGTAACATAGGCCGTTTCAGGCGGTCAACGAATTATCGGCCCATGAAACGATGTCCCCGACCACGGCCAAAACCCATTGCCTTGACACTAAATACGCCTTAGCCTACGATTTAACTGCGCGAAAACGGCGGTTTTTCCGAGGTCTGAATGTCAGATTTCAACATATTCGACTACGTTCCACTCGGGGTGATGTTCCTCGTTGCTGCCGGGTTTGGAGTGAGCCAGCTCGTGGTAACCCAGCTTGTCGGGCCGCGCAAACGCACCGCCGTCAAGTTGATGCCCTACGAGTGCGGAAAAGACCCCGTGGGTGGCGCGCGCGATCGCTTCTCGATCAAATTTTATACAGTCGCGGTCATTTTCCTTCTGTTCGATATAGAAGTGCTCTTCATGGTCCCGTTTGCCGTCGCGTTCAAGAGCCTGATCGCGGCCGAGGCGAGCACCGGCGTTTACTATGGGACGATAGCGCTGATAGAGATACTCGTGTTCATCGCCACCCTGGTTGTCGGATATATCTACGTGTGGAAGAAGGGCTCGTTCGATTGGGGCCTGCAGGCGCGGGCCGAGGCGCGCGAAGAGGCAAAACTGATGAAACAGCGCCGCCGCGAAGAGGCGACGAGAAAACTTGCCGCTTAAGAGCTACGGTCTATTAATTAGTAATTATCTAATGAGTAATTATTAATTAAGCTACAGCAATGGGACTGGAGAACACCATCTTCGAATCGCTGCCCGACGTCGTGACCGTCAAGCTCGACGCGGTTGTGAACTGGGCGCGAAAGTCGAGCCTATGGCCGGCGACGTTTGGCCTGGCATGCTGCGCGATCGAAATGATGAACACCGTGTCGGCGCGCAACGACCTTTCACGGTTTGGAGCGGAGACGTTCCGGGCCAGCCCGCGTCAGGCCGATGTGATGATCGTTTCGGGGCGCGTTTCGCGAAAGATGGCCCCCGTACTTCGCCGCATCTACGACCAAATGCCTGAGCCTAAATGGGTTATCTCTATGGGTGCGTGTGCGACGTCGGGCGGCGTCTTTGATAATTACGCGATCGTGCAGGGCGTAGACAAGGTGGTGCCGGTTGATATTTATGTTCCCGGCTGCCCGCCGCGGCCCGAGATGCTCGTGCACGCGATCACGATGCTTCAGGACAAGATCATGCGCGAATCCGTAAAAGACCGACGCGATACGTTCGAGGAAGAATCGCGCATCTCGCGCGTGCCGGGAACGCTTCCCGTTACTGAAGGAACGGCGCTGGAGCGCGAAATGGAAGCCCGTGTGACCCGCGAAGATGCGCCGCGACCGTATTCGGTTCCGTCGCGGCACGAGAAGAGGCGTTCGTCATAAGAGGGCATTTACCACAGAGGCACGGAGGCACAGAGAGATCCGTAACAAAAACTCTGTGTCTCTGTGCCTCTGTGGTTGAGATAAGTTCATGACCGAGAAACTCCACGGCTACGTGGAAATGATGAAAGAGAAGAATGCGGCTTGGGCCGACGGCGTTGTTGATGCCCACGGCGAGGTCACGGTCGTTGTTCCTCGCGAGTCGCTCGTCGATGTCTGCGCGTTTTTGAAGAATGAATGCGGCTTCGATATGCTCGCCGATCTTTGCGGGGGCGACCGCGGGCCCGAGGAGGATCCGCGTTTTGAGGTCAATTATCACATTCTCGGCACCGCTCATCACGATAGACTGCGACTGAAAGTTCGGGTGAGCGAAGACGATCCGCATATGCCGACCGTGACGGGCATCTGGAAAACGGCTGACTGGCACGAGCGCGAGACGTATGATCTGGTCGGCGTGATATTCGACGGCCACCCCGATCTGCGGCGCATCTTGCTGCCGTCTGATTTCGACGGCCACGCGCTCAGAAAAGATTACCCGCTCCGAGGCTACGAGCCTTACAGTTTGAACTAGTTTTGAGTCCCGCCTTTAGGCGGCTGCCCGCTGAAGCGGGGAACTCACAACGCTTGAATGGCAACTGCTGAGAACATCTTTCCGACCGAGGTTCTCGACAACGCGCTCGAGTCGCAGATGACGTTGTCGATGGGGCCGCAACACCCTTCGACGCACGGCGTGCTGCGTCTCGATCTACGGCTTGACGGCGAGCTTGTGGTCAAGGCGATCCCCGACATCGGCTATCTCCATACGGGAATGGAGAAGCTTTTCGAATACAAAAAATATCAGCAAGGCATCGTCATTACGGACCGCATGGATTACCTCAATCCGCTGGGGAACAATCTTGCATATGTGATGGCTGCCGAAAAGCTGCTCGAGCTCGAAATACCGGAACGAGCGCAGGTGATACGCGTGCTCTTTTGCGAGCTACAGCGGATCGCGTCGCACATGGTCTGGTTGGGCACTCACGCGCTCGATATCGGGGCGAGGTCGGTGTTCTTTTACTGCTTTCGCCAGCGTGAAAAGATATTGAACCTCATCGAGGCCGCGTCGGGCGGCCGAATGACGCCGAGCTATTTTCGCATCGGTGGTCTGATGATGGATCTGCCTGCTGGGTTCGAGCGGCGTTGCAACCAGTTCATGGCCGATTTTCCCGAGGCGATGGATACGTTCGAAACACTTGTCACGGGCAACAAGCTGTGGCAGAGCCGGACGAAGGGTATCGGCGTGATCTCGCGCGAGGACGCGATCGATTGGGGCCTGACGGGCCCGTGCCTGCGCGGCAGCGGCGTCGACCTCGACCTCAGACGCGACAACCCATACACGGGTTACGAGACATACGATTTTGAAGTGCCGGTAGAGCAGGACGGCGATGTTTGGGCGCGATTCCGCGTTCGGATGCGCGAGTGTTACGAATCTTACAAGATCGTTCGCCAGGCGCTCGACCGTCTCAAACCCGGTCCGATCAAGGCCGATGCTCCAAAGGTCGTGCTGCCCGACCGAGACGATATGCGCAAGCATATGGATTCGCTCATCCATCATTTTTTGATCGTCGCCGAGGGTTTTAACGTGCCGCCGGGCGAAGTGTATATGCCTATCGAAGCGTCAAAGGGCGAGCTCGGTGTCTATATGAAGTCCAACGGCGGCCCCAAACCCGAACGCGTCCACTTCCGCGGCCCGTCCTTCGTCAATCTCTCAGCTCTGCCAGTCATGGTCGAAGGCGAGATGATCGCCGACGTCGTGGCGATCATCGGGAGTTTGGATATCGTGTTGGGAGAGATCGATAGGTAGGTAACAATGGCTGAAGATAAACTGGACAAGATATCGAAAAAATTGGATGGCGTGGCCGACGATGTTCGGACGTTAACGTACCGAGCAGACAAACTTGAATCTCGGTTCGACTCTATGGAATCTCGGTTCGACTCTATGGAATCTCGGTTCGACTCTATGGATGCGAAGGTCGACACACTCACCGACGTAGTCAAGGATCTTTCGGCCAATGTGAAAACACTGTCAAATCAATTTGGTTCCGTCGTTTCGAAGGTTCTCGAACATGAGGAGCGTCTCGGTAAAGTTGAAGGCCGGGTTTCGGTTTTGGAGTCTCACTCAAACTAGTGGCAGCAGCAATTCCGACAACTTACACCGATCAGGTGCTCGTCTCCGATGACGTGGCGGAGTTTTCACCGGCGATCATCGACGAGATGAAAATACACGTCGCAAAGTATCCGGCGGAGCGGAGCCGGTCGGCGTTGATACCGCTCTTGATGCTCGTGCAGCGTGAGCGCGGGTGGATCGACAATCCGGGCGTGAATTTTTTGGCGAAGTTTTTGAATCTCGAAGTGACGGACGTTTGGGAAACGGCGACGTTCTATTCGATGTTCAATCTGAG
>CAZSOE010000222.1:0-4541 GCA_964608335.1 uncultured Chloracidobacterium sp. | reverse complement strand
ACACGTCGATCAACGGCACGGTGTATACCTACGACGGCCCGACGACCGCTGCTCAGTGCAAGAACGGCGGCTGGCAGAACCGGTTCCGTCCGAACGGCACGCCTTTCAAGAATCAGGGCGATTGCATTCAGTACGTGAACACCGGCAAGTAGGCCGCCGGCCTGTCAAGCTCTCCCACACGCGGGCCTCCGGGCCCGCTTTTTTGTTATGACGCTTGATCGGACTCGATCACGTTACGGCGCCCCCGTCGACGATGACGATCTCGCCGTTCATAAAGCTGTTGCGGTCGGAGACCATGAAGGCGGCGATCTCGGCTAGCTCGCGGGGGTCGCCTTTGCGGCCTTTTGGGACCCAGAAATCGTGCATTTGGATGAGGCGTTCGGGGAGCGTGTGACCGAGGTCGGTGTCGAAGATGCCGGCGGCGATGGCGTCGCCGGTGACGCCGAAGTTGGCGGCTTCGCGCGAGAGGCATTTGGTAAAGCCGATCATTGCGGCCTTTGATGTGGCGTAATGGACCGATGTCGGCAGCGAGCGGATCGCGCCGACCGACGTGACGTTGAGTATGTGGCCGTCGCGTTCGCGGATCATCTGCTTGTAGAACGGTTTGGTGACGGCGAAGAGGCTGCCGACGTTGGTCTCGACGACCCAGTCCCAGCTCTTGTCCGTCGTTGTCGCAAAATTGTCGGCTTTGTTGACAGCGGCGTTGTTGACGAGCACGTTGATCGGGCCCCAGGCGTCCTTGATCTCGCGGGCGATGTGCTTGAGGCCGTAGCGGTCGGTGACCGAGACTTTATAGGGAAGACAGCGGCGGCCGTGGGCCTCGACCTTTTGTTTGACCGATTCGGCCAGATCGTCGCGGTTGTGGTAATTAAACGCGACATCCGCTCCCTCGCGTGCAAAAACCTCGCAGATCGCCGCCCCGATGCCGCGTGTCCCGCCGGACACAAATGCCCGCTTTCCTTCGAGTAAAAGGCTCATAGCCAAGTAGTTAAGGGTAGTTTATCGGTGTGCGGGTGACAAGTGGCAGCAACGATTAGCGTCTTGAATTGCCTCCGACTTCAGTCGGAGGTGAGCGGGCGAAGAGAAAACCGGCTTCAGCCAAATGCTGGGCTGCCAAGGTTGGCGATCGATTTCGGCTAAAGCCGGTTCAGCTTCTGGATAACGACCTCCGACTAAAGTCGGAGGCAATTCATGACTTGTTCATGCGGCGGCGCGGACGGGCTCGGTTTGCGGCAGGAGGGCCGCGATCTCGCGGATGATCTGTTCGGTGGAGTTGGGCATTGTCAGGCCGGCGGTCGCGGCTTTCATTTGGGAATAGCGCGTCGTGTCGCTGACCAGGTTGCGGATCGTGGGAACGATGTCCTTGCTGCGCCGAAGGAGCACGCCGGCACCGCGTTTCTCGATCATCGAGACGGTCCCGGCCTCTTGCGGCATCGGCGGCGTGGTCGCGTCGGCGATGATCGGCAGACGGCAGGCGAGAGCCTCGAACGTCGTCAGGCCGCCGAGCTTTGAGACCATGATGTTGGCCGATTGCATCAACTTCTCGATCTCGTCGGAGTAACCGATCACCTTGACGGGGAACTTTGCGGTGAGGGCAAGCTGCTCGGCCTCGAGCCGAAGCTCCTCATTTTTGCCCGCAAGAAAGATCGCCTGGACATCCAATTCGCCGCGCACAAGCTCGCGAAAGATCTGCGGGATATTGCCGCCGCCGATCCAACCCGCGTTGACAAAGACTGTGAACTTGTCTGGGTCGAGGCCGTAGGCGAGCCGCGCTTTTTGGGCCTGGCGCTCATCGGCTTCGCAGAATTTCGGATCGACCGGCATGCCGGAGATCTTGATCTTGTCGGGCGCGATGCCATAGTCGATCAACTGCTGGCGAGCATCGTCGTTGGCGACCAGATAGAGCGAAACTTCGTCGCACGCCCAGCCTTTCCAGAATCCGTAGCACGGATCGGTGACGACAGTGACGAGCGGTATCTGCCGCGTCAAATTCAGTTCCTTTAGCACGCGGGCGAAGGCATGCTGGGTCAGCGGATGCACGCTGACGACAATGTGCGGACACCACTTTTCAAACACGCTATGGATGTACCCGCCGCACCGTTTGTGAAAAAAGTCGCGCGTCTCGGGCCGCAGCTTGTTCACCGCCCAGTAAACGTACTTCATCCAGTGCTGCTTGTTGCGAAGCACCCAGTTGTAGAAACGGACCAACTTTTCGGTGATGTGGTGCGAATCCTCGACGGCCTTGATAACGCGGACGGCGGCCGATTCGCCCTTCCAGAACTTTTCCAGCCCGTCCGCGATCGCCTGCGCCGCAGACCGATGCCCGCCGCCGGTGTCGGAGGAGATGATCAGGACCTTTGGGGTGTTAGTCTGCATCTAGAAGGTTATGGCGTGGTGGGATTTGAACCCACTTGCGGCGCTCTCACTCACAATTTTTCGGATTTAGTCACCGGCGTATCATCGCTCCATCTTTCGCCGGATCGTGAGCCAAGTCCCCTAAAGAGCTGTCCGGTATGACCCCGGTGGGTTGCGCGTCCCATCGCGCTCGCTGACTTTATGTTGGACTAATCGTCCACCTCTCACTCATGCGGTTCACACCCGCTGCACGCCAACTTGATTTTCGACCCTCGACACGAAGCTAGGCCTTCAATGCGATCTCCTGCGTCGGCATGAATCCGCCTGCCTCGGCCGCCTTGCGTATGCTCTTTTCCAGTTTCTTGATCTGGATCAGGTGCTTAGCGTTGAAGGGAAGCGACGGGTAGAAGCAGTTCGACTCATGGGTGCAAAAGCAGCCGGCGCCGGCCTCTTTGCGACGAGCCTTCATCAGGTCGGTGTTCCATGCCGATTGGAAGTTCCAGTCATAGTCGCGCAGATTCAGGACGTCGGACTTGTTCTCGCACGAGGAAAGCGCGCCGTTGTCGTAGATCACCGCGCCGGCAGAGCCTGCGTAGCATTTGAGCTGCGCGCGGTTCTCTTCCTTGGTCTTCGCGATGATGTCGTGCATGTAGATGTCGACCGCGGCCTTGAAGAAACCCGACTTGCCGCCGTAGTTGTTCTTGATCGCTGCACTCTTGGTATCGTCGAGGATCATCTGCGAAAGCTGCTGATAGCGGCGATGATCGAAATTCAACTCGTTCGGGTCGGCCGAGGGCGGGCGAATGTAATTGATGTTGACCTTGTCCGGTTTGAGGTCGTGCTTTAGAAAGTCGTACCACTCAAAGATCGTGTCCTCATTGGAATGCATCACGCACGTGCACGTCTGGATATCGAGCTGCGGATACTGCTCGCGCTTCATCTGCTGAAGTGTGCGGGCCGTTTCGATCGCCTTGTCCCAGCTTCCTTCCTTGCGGCGGATCTTTTCGTGAGCTTCCTTCATGCCGTCGATGCCGAGGGCGACGGATACGTTCAGCTTCGGGCACTCGTCCATGATCCGAGTCACGTCCGGGAAGATCCGCGGATGGATCTGGCCGTTCGACATAAGATAGACCGAGTCGAGCTTGTTGTTCTCGTAGAATGCACGAACGATCTCGGGCAGGTCCTTTCGCGTGAAGGGTTCGCCGCCCGCGAGCACGAGCACGCCGAGATTACCGCCGAGCGTCTCTGATATACGGGCGATCTCGTTAGCCTTCATCTGCAGCTTCTTACGCGGCCGGTCATCGAGCTCCTCGGTAAAAAAGCAGTGCGTGCACCGCATGTCGCAAACGCTCGTAACGAGAATATTCAGGAAAACGGGCGAGATCGGTCGTCCGACGACGATGCTCGCGTAGCGTTTGAAGATCTCTTTTGTCGCAAAGTCCATATTCTACCGGCTCATTCAGCCTGTCCGACTTTGATGCGGACACAGACCACCAAGTTTAAATGTATCGCAACGCCGATGTTTTCGCCAATACGTTAACGAGTTAGAATAGGTCGTATGTTCCGCCGCGTTTACCTCGATAACAGTGCGACGACACCGCTCGACCCGGCTGTGGTCGCGGCGATGATGCCTTACTTAACGGACAAGTTCGGCAACCCGTCCAGCATCCATTTTTTCGGCCAGGAAGCCAAATCGGCGATCGACATGGCGCGGCATCAGGTCGCGGCATTGCGTAATGCCCGCCCCGGTGAGATCGTCTTCACCTCGGGCGGCACCGAGGCGAATAATCTTGCCATCCGCGGCCTTCTGGAAGCCAATGACAAGCACGGCCGGCATATCGTGACCTCTGCGATCGAGCATTCCGCCGTCAAGAACACGTGCGGCGACCTTGCATCACGCGGATACCGCGTCACCGTGCTTCCGGTCAATGACGAGGGCTTGGTCAGTATCGACGATCTTGCGGCTGCGATCGAGGACGATACCATTCTCGTATCGATCATGACGGCCAACAACGAGATCGGCACGCTACAGCCGGTCGCCGAGATCGGCCGGCTGATAAAAGGCCTCCGCGACGGCGGGCGTAACATCTGGTTTCACACCGATGCCGTTCAGGCCGCGGGCAAGGTACGCGTCGATGTAGAGGAGATCGGCTGCGACCTGCTGTCGATCTCGGGGCACAAGATCT
>CAZSOE010000221.1:0-4550 GCA_964608335.1 uncultured Chloracidobacterium sp. | reverse complement strand
TCCGCCCGAGCCGCTACGACCCGTGCCCGTGATCTGCGGGACGCGGCTTGATTCGGTATAGAGGACCGGCCTGTCAAATGGGGCCGTTTCGGCCGCAACGCGACTGTCGGTCAAGGGACGCCGCAGGAACGCCACGAGGTCGGCCTGCTGCGCCGCCGTTAGGCCAAGGGGCCGGATCACGGCCGGCTTGTTTGGGGCATCAAAGTCGCCGCCCCGGTTATAAAAAGCGACGACCTGCTCGAGCGTCGTGAACTGCCCGTTGTGGAAGAACGAGCGACGAAGTTCGACGTTGCGCAGGCTCGGAGTGCGAAACTGGCCGATGTTTCCATTGTTACCGGTAACCTGAAATCGGCCGGTGTCCTCATTTTGCGGCCGGACACCGATATAGTGAAATGCATTATCTGTGAGCAGATTTCCGCCGTGACATACGTTGCACCCATTGGCGTTGAACAAATTCCGCCCACGCTGCTCGGCGGCGTTCAAGGGTTGGATACCGGCATTGGCGAGGTCGATCGGAGCCTGATCGCTATAGAGCGTGCGCTCGAAGGTCGCGATCGCCATCGCGATCCTCGACGGCGTCACCTCCTGGCTCCCGAACGCCTCCTGAAAGAGCTCGGGATAAGTCCGTTCGCCGATCCAGGTATCAAGAGCCGCGGGGACGGTCGGCGACAGTGCCAATGGCTTTGAATCGGCAATGCGCGCGGCAACATCGGTCCAGTTTCGGCCCGAATGGGCCATCTCGGCCGACGAGACCGGCGGCCCCACCGACTGGCTTTCGAGAGCGGCACCGCCGTTGAGCACGATATTGTTGGTCAGCGGATCGCGAAACACGCCGGTCGCCCGGCCATCCCAGAAGAGCAGCGGCGAGTAGGCCGCGTTTACGTACGAAACGCTCGCCCGCCCAGTGACCTGTTCGCTCAGGCCATACGGCTGTCCAAAAACATAAGTGCCGTCGACGTTAGTGAACGGAACTCCCGCGGAGCCGCGAATATCGTCGGCGGTGCCGATCAGAGTGTCGGTGCCGGGATTTGTGCCCGTCACGGCAACTCGCGGGTCGGTGCCGCCCGTTCCCGAGTGATGACATGTGCCGCAACTTACTGTTCGCGTGGACGACATCTGCTCGTCCCAAAAGAGAACCTTCCCGAGGTACGCCTTTGTCGCCGTCACATCATTCCCGATCGGGGCTGCGGGCGGCGGCTGCAGCGGCGGCACCGGCCCCTGTTGCGCGGTCCCGGTTCGAACGCCTGAGTTGGACGTGCTCAGTGGGCTGACCGTCGAGGCGTTCTCGGCCCGTACCCAATAAAACACGACCTGCCCCGGCCCCGGTGCGGTGTCAAAGAAAGTGTTCCCAACGGTCGTTCCCAGATCGGTCGCCCCCGCGGACGAGTTGGTCGTGTTCCGGAAAAGCCGATATGTAGTCGCCCCACGGATCGTGTCCCACGAAACACCAATTTTATTGTTGTAAAGATTGTCCGTCGCATTCACACCGGTCGGCGCCGAAAGCGTTGCGCCACCAGCCTGACCGCTCACGAGATCGGAACGAAGGAGCCACATTCCACCGAATGTGACAACAAAAAGTGCTATCACCGAAACCTTGACGCTGTTCATAACCCCCCTAACCAAATAACTAATGTCTGTAAAGCTTCTGAAACCGGTCCTTTAGCTGTTGGCGACACCGGAATAACCGCGATTTGAGCTTTGATCGGCTGACGCCAAGTGCGTCCGCAACCTCCTCGATCGAATACTCACCGCAATAGACCATCACCATTGCGATGCGATCGGCCTCCGCTAGGCCTGCGGTGAGCTTTTCGACAAGCTGGGCAGCAACCATCCGGTTTTCGGGCGTCGCCGACCGGGCGTCGACGATCGTGTCGAGATAATCCGTCTCCGCGTCGCTCATTTCAACCCGAAATTCCACGCCCGTCCGGCGCCTGCGGCGAAATTCGTCGTAGCAGACATTTACGGCGATTCGGGCCATCCAGGCGGCAAATGCATTCTCTTCCCGACCCTGAAAGCTCTTTAGTGAAAAATAAGCCTTTACGAAAGCCTGCTGGACGAACTCCTCGATGTCGCTCTTTTCGCGGAAGAACCTCCCGACGACGCGGGCGACCGTCAGCTTGTGCCTGTCAAAGATCTCCGCAAAAGCCGCCTCATCCCCGCCAATCGACGCGCGCACCAGAACGATGTCGGACGCATCCGTGCGGTCCGAAAGATCGACGGGCGAGAATTGGGCTCCCTCCTTCTGCAAGCTAAGTGTCAATACCTCGTCCAGCATTTTCCGTAATCGGCCAGCCTTCGGCAAACCGGCAAGATCCTATTCGTCGCGTCTCCCGGGGACATTTTCCACCTTATAACCCGCGGGGATCGCAAAAAGATCGGCCGCCGGCTCCGCCCGCCTGATGTTGACGAGCTTGAACACGTGTTCGCCCGCGACCGGGTCGAGATGCCGGGACATTACGACGATCTGAAGCTCGGGCGAAAACCAGGTTTCGCTCAGAACCTCGATCGGTTTGTCGTTACCCAACCGGCCGGCCGGGATCAGCGACGTGATCCGTTTGCCCTCAACCCGTACACCCTCGATCGTTCTGGTACCGAGCGACTCGGTTTTCGCATCTCGGGGTCCGTCGCCGTCGGGAAAAGGCATGCGATTGTCGCCGATGGGACTCTTCCTTGCGACCTTTGCGTTGAGATCGAGCGAGAACTGCGACCTGCCGGGGAAGTCGTTCACGAAAACCAGCATGACCGGTTTTTCGCCGTCGGCCCCGAGCAGGTCAAGGGGCTGTTCGCGTCGAGTCCGTCCTTCTCCATCGCGATAGATCCCCCCTCTCCGTGTCTTAGTGACGGTATTGCCGTCGTAGAGGCGCCGCGTGTCTTCAATCACCGTCTCGGCCGAGAAAGGCTGACCCGTTACGAGGCGATCGCCGAATCTAAGTTCCGCTGCCACGAACTGCGCGTTCGGCGGCGGAGGTCCGGCCGCGCCTCGACCTGGTCCCTCGGGTGGCCGGACTTCGATGTTGTCGAGAACGCCGTCGCGATTGCGGTCCATCTCCGCGATCCGCTCATTGATCGCCTTCTCAAACTGCTCGCGGGAGACCGTCTGGCCGCGTTCGAGGATCGGCTGGATCAGGAACGGGGGCAGCAGCCGCTTGCCTTCAGGTCGAGGCCCGTCGGGCCCGAGTGGACGTCCCTGGGGCGGCCCGGCGGGCGGACGACCAGCCTGAGGGAAAAACTCCGCCTCGCCCTTATCGATCGTTCCGTTAGCGTTCCGGTCCAGATCCGCAAATGTGCGTTCGACCGCAGATCGCAACTCCTCGACTTCGAGCTTCCCATTACGGTTCGAGTCAAGACCCCGGATCCAGCCGCCGGGCTCCACGCCGGGGCGTTCCATCCTGTCCATCCGGCCTCTTGGATCGCCCGGAGGCGGCCCGCCCGGGGGCTGGCCCGGCGGACGCTGTCCAAACACGCCAATAGCTACGGAGATGACAAACCCACAACCTAAAACACTCTTAATGTACATATTTAGCTCCAACTGACTAACTCTTAGTGGATAAAGCGGATAGCATGCGTGCGGCCGTCGTCACCGACGACCACCTCCGCCTCGATCAACGCGGTCGGACGTTCGACCGCTGCGACCAAACCCAAACTCACCATCATCGAACGAGGCACCTTGACCCGCACAACCTGCCCGCTGTCCGGTGCGTCGCCGTAGGAAACCGCGATAAAATCGGACCGGATCTCATCCCCGGCGGCGACCGTCTTCGGGGACGTCGGACCGGAACGGCTGGAGCGACGCATCCTATTGCTCGCGGCGCGGCCATCAGTTCGCCGTGGGGAAAGGCTGTTTTCCTCGGCTTTCGGGGGATCCGCACGGCTGACAGTCGCCTTTTCGTCGGTTCGGTAGGGTTCCTCGGATCGTGGGACGCTGGCGACATCTCGCTCCACACGCGGGGCGTCGGTCAAAAGCAGCGCGGCCAATAACAGCCCTGCGATCGCCGCCGCCGGCACCGCGAACGTCATCAACCTGCGAAGTAGTGTCGACGGTGGCCAGGGCCGGTGTGTCGGCGTGGCCGCGGCGATCTGCCTCTGAACACCCCACCAGGTCGCGGGCGAATCGGCGACCGCCTTCACATCCTCGTCGCAAGCCCCCGAATCAGCGATGATCGCCCGCAGGATATTGTCGAATTCTTCGTCAGATGATCTCTTCTTCATTAATGACCTCAAATTGCTGTCAGGGAAAAGACGCGCGCAAAAGTGACGCGGTTTCAAAAACTTGAACCCGCGCCGGTGGAATATGATCGCAAAGATCTGCCTGCTTACTTTGCCGCTTTGATACGCAATTCGGTTTTCGGCGGGAATAGGAGCGACAGGCCGACCGCGAGCGAAATCGCGGCAATGATGAACCCGAGCGAATACGTGATCGGAAACTTGCCGCCGAAGAGATCGTTAAGCCAAACCATCTTCAGGCCGACAAAAACAAGCACGACCGCGAGGCCGTATTTGATCAGATAAAACTTATCGATAACTCCTGCGAGCATGAAATACATCGACCG
>CAZSOE010000220.1:0-4617 GCA_964608335.1 uncultured Chloracidobacterium sp. | reverse complement strand
GGGGAGCTGTGCGCTGGTAGTTTCGCGCGCTCTCCTGCAGTTTTGCAAGAGCGTTTTGCAGGGGCGCAAAGTTGAGATGCGGCACAGGATCGCGTGGCTTTGGCACGACCGTAACCTCGGTCGGGTCCTGCACGGCCCGCCACATTCCGCTCGTGATCAACTGGTTCGTGGTACGCGTTTCTTCGCGCATCGTGTCGGCGAGACGTGTCACTTCGCTCATGTACTGGCCGACGGTATCCGCAAAATTCGTAAACTCGAAAGGAAGCGTCTCCGCATTCGCGAGCCGCAATACCGCGTGGCCGCAAACCTTCGCGAGTGCGACGCCGTATGCGAATCCGGGATCACCAAACCGCGTGAAGTGGTCGAACGAATCGTAGATCGAATGATACGACCCTCCACCGTCCTCGCCGCCAAAGCCGAGATTTAATGACGCGATGCCAAGATGCTGGAGAAATGGCGTGTAATCCGAACCCGAGCCTAGCGCACCTATACGCAAGTCGCCGCGATTCATCGCATCAGCTCGCGCGGCCGGCGAGCCGTTGACGATCTGGTTTGCGCGGGTGCGTTCCCAGACGGTCATTGTCGTTTGGGGATCGCGAATATCGCGACCGACCTCGTTGATAAATTTTTCGAGCGTGTGCGAGCCGGCCATGCCGAGGAACCCGCGGCCGTACGAATCGGTGTTTATGTAAACAACCGCCTTTTGCCGCAGCTCGTCAGCGTGCTGCTCGACCCACTCGGTCGAGCCGATCAGGCCCTGTTCCTCGGCATCCCACGCCGCATAAACGATAGTTCGCTTTGGCCTCCAGCCGGTCTTGGCAAGCTCGCCGATAGCTCGGGCCTCTTCCATCTCGACGACCATCCCGCTGATGGGATCATCGGCGCCGTTGACCCACGCGTCGTGATGGTTGCCACGAATGATCCACTCATCGGGCCGTTCGCTGCCGCGCATCTTGGCGATCACGTTGTAGATCGGCTTGATGTCCCAGTTGAACTCGAGTTTCATCCTGACGGTCGGCGTCTTGCCGCCAAAATGGTATGTCGTCGGCAGAGCACCACGCCAAGAGTCAGGCACCACCGCGCCGTCCAGACTCCGGAGCAGCGGCAGCGCGTCGCTGTACGAGATCGGAAGGACTGGGATCTTGGTGAGAGTCGGCGCGCCTTTGATCGGAATTCGCTTTGCGTCCTTCTTTGCGCCGACGCCTTTCGTGAGCGGATCGCCGGGATGCAGGGGCATGTCCATCACCGAGCCACGTTGCACCCCGTGCTCATTGCGATAAGCGCCCTTCGGGTAAACATCGCCCTGGTAATAGCCGTCATTCCGAGGATCTGAATAGATCAGGCAGCCGATCGCCCCGCGCTCGGCCGCGACCTTTGGCTTGATGCCGCGCCACGAGCCGCCGTACCGAGCGATCACGATCTTCCCCTTAACATCGATGCCTCGGCGGTCGAGTTCCTCGTAATCGGCGGGCACACCGTAATTCACATAAACGAGCGACCCGCTAACATCGCCATCGACCGAGTAGGCGTTATATGTCGGGAGCTGCTCAGATTGTTGTCCGGAAGTCGAATCTTCCTCGAGCGGCGGTTCCTGAAGACGCATAGTGAACTTCTCGGGCGCGGTCATTTCCACGACGCGGGTCTTCGGTGTCGGAAAAAGCACCTCGAATTGTTCGATCTCGGTCTCGTAACCCCAAGAGCGGAACTGCGCGGCGATAAATTCGGCGTTCTCTTTGCCGTAGGACGACCCGAGATGATGCGGACGCGCCGAAAGGCGTTTCATCCAATCGCGCAGATTATCGGCACGCAGGAAGGAATCAAAGCGGGTCTCGAGCGCCTTCTGCGTCGGCGAGCCTGCTGCTGAGAATCCCATCAATGGCGACGGCGCCTGCGCGGTAACGAACGAGGAAAAGACGACCAAAGACAGAAATCGAACGAAATATCTGAACACGAGAGACCTCCGACGGAGCAAGGATTTGAAGAACGTGAGTATTGTAAGACAGGCGGGGCGGCCGAAGCGAACTTAGACCGCAAGGTCGTCAGGCACGTCGATCGTCATTCGGAGCAGCGCCGTCGAAAAAGTCTTGCCCTGGGCATCGGTCATCAGGCTGCGCGTGCCGCCGCCGCCGAGGGATTCGTGCAGGAGGAAGTTGAGAGCCTTGAGGTTTGGCAGCTCAAAACGCTCGACGTCGCCCTTGACGATCTCGCCAAAGTGCTGTTTGACCCGCTCCGCGGTCACCTCGCGAACAAGCAACGGGTAGTATTGATCCTTTAGAGCGATCAGTCCGACATTTGCCGTGTCGCCTTTGTCGCCACTGCGAGCGTGAGCCAGCTTTACCAATTGAACTTTCATACGACCGGATCCCTATGAGACTGTCAAATCTTTACTTTGAGCGGGCTTCGACCATGAAAACGAGAAAATAGTCCATCCGATCGGGCTTAACAAAATCGTGCTCTTCCTTAAGCACATAGCCCGCCCGCTTTAGTTCATCCACCACCTTATCGCGGTCAAGACCGTGGTCTTCGCCGGAGCCGTTCTTATCGATGATGCCGACAAGCGCTCCTTTACGCAACGATGGAAGCAGATTCTTCATAAACCGGATCGGCTGCTCGATCTCGTGATAGGTCTTGAGGATAAGGACGCCGTCAACCGAGTCCTTCGGAAGCGCTGGATCGTCACTTTTGCCGAGTACGGTCGTAATGTTCGGGAGCTTCTCATCAACCGCGCGCTTGTTGATGTGTTCTATAAACGATCGATTGATCTCGACCGCGTAGACCTTTCCCGTTGTCCGACGAGCAGCCCGAACGGTGAACCAGCCCGAACCGGCGCCAATATCGGCAACTGCGCGGTCACCGCTGATCTTCAGGATATCCATCACGCGGCCGATCTGCAGATTGGTCTCGCGAGCCGGGTCCTCGAATATCGACAAGTCGCCGTCATAGGGCGTACTTGTGCCACGATCGATCGCGTCCGATGTCTTAGATGGAGTCGGTGTCTCTGTGGCCGCGACATGCTGGAACGAGACCGGCTCGCTTCGATAAGCTGCTATTCCGATCGCCGAAAGAACGATCAGTGGAAATACCAATTTCGTCATGAACGATCCCATCTGAGTGCTTCCGCGACCGGGTCGGCAGCGATCCCGTCGATCAACCCTAGGCGCAAGGCATGATCCGCTGATATGCGCGTCGCCGTCATAAACATCTCGAGGGCCCCGACAGTTCCGATCAATCTCGGCAAACGCTGTGTCCCGCCCCAGCCTGTTATTATCCCAAGGCCAACGCCGGGATGACAAAACTCTGCGGTCTCGGCGGCGATCCGTACATCGCACGACAAAGCGAGGTCCAATGCGCCGCCAAAGCAAGCACCGTCTATAGCGGCTATCGTGTCAAACGGAGCGTTCGCGATGGTCTGCATCAGCATCAGGCCGCGGCGCGCAAATTCCTTCGCGTCGTCGACGCTGAGTTGGTCGATCTCGCGAAGGTCGGCCCCGGCCGCAAACACCCCGTTGGTGCCGGTGAAGATCATCCGCCCGATCTCACCGTGCGCCTGACCGACGATCGCTGTCAGCCGTTGTACGACGTCGATCGAGAGCGGGTTTCTGATCTCGGGCCGGTTGAATCGTACGATCAGGGATCCTCCGGTTTGCTCGACGAGGACGGCGTTGGACATCATCCGATACTAGCTAAATAATATTCCGTATGCTTTGCACATCCAAAGCCCATCCCTGGCACGGCGTAGAGATCGGCGCAGACGCACCGGCCGAAGAGACGGTATTCATCGAGATCGTTCCAAGCGACACCGTAAAGTACGAGGTCGACAAGGAGACCGGTTATCTCAAGATCGACCGGCCACAGCAATACTCGAATGTGGTCCCAGCGAATTACGGTTTTATCCCGCGAACCTATTGCGGTAAACGAATTGCAGCGCGGGCCGCTTCGGGAACTTCGCTTAAAGTGACGGGCGGCGATCGTGACCCGCTCGATATTCTGGTATTAAGCGAGCATCACATTCCTCGCGGCGATATCATTCTCAAAGCTCGGCCCATCGGCGGATTCTGCCTGCTTGACGGCGGTGAGGCCGACGATAAGATCGTCTCCGTACTGAAAGGTGACAAGGTTTTCGAGCAATACACCGAGGTCTCGCAGCTTCCCAAAGGTATTCTCGACCGTTTCGAACACTACTTTCTAACGTACAAATCGCTTCCAGGCGAATCGAGGAGGTGCGAGATCGCTTATTCATATGGACGCGACGCAAGCTACGAAGTCATCAACGCGGCGGTTGCTGACTACGACACTATGTTTGGAGAAGCCCGCCTGAAATAAACGCCCAACCGTTAAAAGAATATCGCCCACGTCGCAAAGTCTTCCGTAAAGTCCTCGAACCGGTGTTCGACACCTTTCTCGACAAAAAATACGTCGCCCGCCGAGAATGTGTGTCGCTCGCCAGCGATCACGATCTCGCCCGAGCCGCGAACGATGAAGTAGAATTCGTCCTCGTCGTGCCAGGTTTGGTAGTCGCGACCTCGCGGCGCAAAAAAGACTAGCCGCACGCCGGCCTTTTCGAAGGGTTCGAGGTCCCAGACCCCGTCTTTCCACTTATCGGTCGCCGGCAGCGGA
>CAZSOE010000219.1:0-4631 GCA_964608335.1 uncultured Chloracidobacterium sp. | reverse complement strand
CGGAGCCGAGCTTATCGGCAGAACGTACTCGGCGGCGTATATCTTCATCTTGTGACGGCCGCCGTTCGATACCGCTCGAGGATGTTGGTCACGTACGCTCGTGTCGAAGATATTTCGATGCGCGAAATAAACTCGGCCTCACTTATCGAATCGACGTCTGAGTTCCTCGTCCACTCTTCGACACGACTCGGGCCGGCATTGTACGCGGCGAGGGTCATTGCGGTCTCGGCCGGCCGGCCGCGGTACTGCTCGCGGAGTTTCTCGAGGTACCAACAGCCAATCTGGATATTGCGTTCGGGGTCGGCGAGAAGCTCGTTCACGTTCTCGTTGGCGCGCCGCTCGAGCTCGCTGAAACCTGTGTCGTGCGCCCATTCACGCGCCACCGTTGGCGTGACCTGCATCAATCCGACTTCGGCGTCGGAGCCGATGACCCACGGACGAAAGTAAGTCTCCTCATCGATCAGGCTCCAAACTAGTTTTTCGTCGATCCGATATACGCGCGCCTGACGTTCGATGACCTCATCGAACCGATGGATCCAGTAGTCGTGAAAAAAGAGGGCACCCGACGCGGCGACGATCGCCACGATCATTGCTGAGGAAAGGAGGTAACGATACATCGGACACTCGGCTAGCCTCGCTTGCTCGCCCTGACCGTTAGAAGAGCGCGCTTCGCGCGCGGCACTTCATCGGCCGGGCTGTTGTTCCTCTCTTGCGGTCGTTTGCCCGTGCGCGCAAGTTCGGCTAGCAGATCGACATCATAGTCCGCCTCGCGCGCCATGTCGCGCCGGATGGCGAGCAGTGCCTCGAGAAATTTTGGCCGTCGATACATCTCCAGTAATAATTGTTCCCTTCCGGGGAACTCCACGTCAACTGCGACGGTCGGCGAAGGGTTCTTCGGAGGTTACTGGATGACCTGCAGGTTCGATATGTCCGATGGAGTTGATACTGCCGGGCGTCCAAATCGCGGCTCGATGATATACGAGCGGATACCATCGATCCCCATTGGCTCGGCGAAGAGAAACCCCTGTGCGCTTTCGCATTCGAGCTCTCGAAGGACCTCGAGTTGGGCATTCGTTTCCACACCCTCGGCGACGACCTTCAGCCCGAGATTTCGGGCGAGCGTGACGATCGCCCGCACGATCTCGTCGCTCCTTTGTTCATCATCGATCATCGAGACGAAGGACCGGTCGATCTTTAGCGACGAGACGGGGAGTTTCTTCAGATAGCCGAGATTGGAATAACCGGTCCCAAAATCGTCGATGTCGATCTGGATACCGCTTGCGCGAAGCCGATCGAGCATATCGATGGCACGGTTCTGATGCTCGAAAAAGACCGATTCGGTTATCTCGAGTTTCAATCGGCAATGTGGAAAGCCGGTCTCGGCGAGCACGCGTTCGATATTGTTTATCAGCAGATCTTGCCCAAACTGCCGGCACGAGAGATTGACACTGACCGAGTATGGATGGCGCTCCCCGTCGAGGTCGGTCAGCGAGCCGATATCCTTGCAGGCTCGCTCCAGGACCTGTTCGCACAACCGGTCGATCAGGCCCAGCTCCTCGGCCAGCGGGATAAATTTTGCCGGGGGAACCTCGCCATAGTCGTTGTGATGCCAGCGTGCCAGAGCCTCAAAGCATTCGATGTCGTCGTTCACGAGCGAGTGGATCGGCTGGTAAAGGACGTGGATCTCGCCTCGCTCGACGGCCCGCCGCAGATCGGTCTCGAGCCGCAAGATCTCTTTGGCATCGCTGTGCATCTGCTCGTCAAAGATCTCATGACGCGCCTTGCCGGCACGCTTCGCCTGATACATCGCCGTGTCGGCATCACGCATCACGTCCTCGGACGCCCCGTGCTTCTCTGATGCATGGAGGATGCCGATGCTGGCTGTGCTGTAGATCTCGTGGCCCCGGAGCTTGAACGGGACGCCGAACTTTTCCTGGATCCGTTCCGCGATCCGCGTCACCTCACGAATGTCGAATCGGCCCTCGACGAGTATCGTAAATTCATCGCCCCCGAGTCGGGCTACGAGATCGGACGGGCGCAGGCCTTCGCGCAGGCGCACCGAGATCTCCCGCAAAAGATCGTCACCGACGAGGTGCCCGAGGCTGTCGTTTACGTGCTTGAACCGGTCAAGATCGATAAAAAGGACGGACACTTTGTAACCCGCGATCTGACGGGTTTTCTCGAGCGCCGCTTCGAGCCGATTCATAAAGAAATGGCGATTCGGCAGTCCGGTCAGTGCATCGTGGGTTGCGTCGTGCTGCAGCTTTTCTTCGGCAAGTTTGCGCGAGGTGATGTCCTGGATCTGAAAGATGAGGTTCGGCTGTTTACCCGGTACTTCTCCGGCCGCCGATACGCTCCACGCCGTCCAAACGGTTCGACCCGAACTGTGCACGTATCGCTGCTCCGTTTGGCAGCTCGCGATCTTGCCCGTCAGTATCTCGTGCACTTTTACAAGGGTCGGCCCGAGGTCATCGGGCATGGTGATCGTCTGAAAGTCCATCTGCAGAAGGTCGTCCTGCGAATAGCCGAGCAGCTGCGTGAGGGCCAGGTTGACCTTCAGCCATTTGCCATCTGGGGCGACAAGACCGATGCCGATCGGCGCGTGATCAAAGGCGCTGCGGAACCGGCCCTCCGATTCACGCAAGGCCTCGGATTGGGTTTCGAGTATCTTGGCGTATTGTTCGGCCTGCTCAGCCTGCCTGATGGACATCTCGACGTTTTCGAGATACATCCGGTACGACAGGAATACGAAAAAGATCACCGGGAACGTGGCAAGTATCACCCCGAAGCCCATTACGTCGGCGACCTGTACCATTATTCCGGCAGCAGCGGCTCCAACGAAATACGAGAAAAAAGTCCAAATGTACTTACTTCGCCACGTCTGCCAAAGCGGGATCCCGTCTTTGATCGAACGATGGATCGATGCGAGCGAGGTGTTGACCAGGAATTGAGTGAGAGCGATCACGGAAAGGGCAATGACGAAGTCCTGGCGGCTTCCGTCGTGGCCGTGAAGTTGTCCTTCCGTGTACAAGCCTGCCAGCTTCAGCACGATCACAACGGCGCTCGTCGAGATCGCCATTGTCGCCGCGTTGAAGAGTACGGTCAATTTACGGTCGCAGAACCGCCAGGCAGACGCAGCCGCCTCGACCGCCGCAAGCAGCACGGCGAACTCGCCGCCGTAAAGCAGAAGCGCGAGGAAGATAAAGGTGTCCGAGACCGAGATGTGGGAATTGAATCGCGGGATCTGCAGCGTGATACGCGACCCGACCCCGATCATAAAGGCTGCAAGCAGAAGCAGGTAGACGTCGACACGGGTCACATCCAGCCCAAGCGTCGCAAGAACGACGCAAGCGAGCCCGACCCCGATCACGGCGAGCATATACCAATCCGAATTATTTGCCTTTTTCATCGGGCAGTAGGCCGTGTTCCGCCGGGTTGATAGGTCTTGAAACGAGGGCGACAGAGGAAGCGCGGGACGAAAAAAAGAAGGCGGGAGACCCTGCCTTCCTTATTATCCCTGAGTTTAACACCTTTGTCCAGCGTTTTTCAGCGGTCACGTGAACAGCGTTACGCACTTGTCGGTACTGCGAAAACCCGCTTTCTGAAAGCCATTATGGGCCTCAGTAAAGTCTACATTGCTCAACAGGCATACATTTCCGACTCGCTCCAGGAGCCTAAGCGTGAGGGCGGCGAGGCACCGAGGGCCGATGCCCCGGCCGCGAAATTTTTCAGAGACGTAAACGCCTTCGAGGTAGATAACCTCATCAGTCTGGGCAATAATGTCAGCCTTGAAAATGAGCTCGTCGCCATCCGTCACGACGAAGACGCGCCCTTGTTCGATGCGGCGCATCACGCGTTTCAGAAAGCCGTCGCGGTCTTTGACCATAGGATCGACGCCCGATTCCAGAAATGCGACCTCAGCCTGAGCCTCTGCCACAGCGATGAGGTGGGTCGGATCGGCGTTTCGGATCTCATGGCTTGATTCCTGAACTGCGAATGGGAAGCCGACTTCAAACAGAGCTTCTGTGCAGGTCAGCCGAGGTCGTGTCAGACCCCCGGTCATGTGGTGCCAGAATTTTTCGGCTGCTGTCCCGCTCGACATGATCAGATGGATAGGCGTTTCCGATTTGCGGGCGACCTGCGCCAAAGCCTCAAGCGCCTCGTCGGACCTGGCCTCAACGAGTGTTGAATGTCCCACCAGGGCCACCCCTTCCAGCTCTCCCGACGCGTTACGGTATCCGTAATACCGGCCGCGATTCAGCTGGCTCTCTATTCCGTTGTCGGTGATGAAGCTTGTCATTACCACGGTGTGGACCGGACGGACCCGGAGAAAGTCCAGGACTTCAGCTGTGTCGTCCGCGTTCAGGAGACTGGCCGAGCCTATGTTGCGCGTTGGCCGGTAGTGCCGCGGGAACTCCGCTTCGGCGGTCTTGTGTTCCTGTATCTGAATGGCTAGTTGGCGATTCATAGCTGACTCCATTTGCAGTTTTCAGTTTGATAACCCAGTTACTGCATTGAAGCGGTATCATCACCAAGCAGAACGCTGTCGCCGACGAGCACGCCGTCACCAACAAGCACGCCGTCGCCGACCAAAACACCATCGCCGACCAAAACACCGTCGCCGACCAGGA